>JAFYGL010000091.1 GCA_017543165.1 Victivallales bacterium
AGCGGATCAGCACACACAACCCGCTGCATGGACTGGACACAAGCGCAATCCACAAAAAACAATGAAAGAGAAAGTGAACGGTACGGACGGGAATCATCAGCCTCTAAGGAGACTTCCAGAACCGCATTGCATAAAACTCATCAATGCAATTCCTTGCCATCAATAATTGCAGCAGCCTGCCAGATTGCGCACGTCATGATAGGCGGCCAGTGCATTATGCATAATCCATTATGAATTCCTTGGCTCGCCTTGTCGGCCACCATTCGCCTTCGCCGAAGTTGAAGAAGCCGCAGTGGCCGCCACCAGAGGGCATTTCAAGATAAAGCGCATCGTTTCCGCGCGCCTCATCGACGGGATAGCATTTTCCTGCCAGGAATGGGTCGTTCTTCGGATTCACAAGAAGGCTGGGCACTTGAAGCTTGTCTAGCCAGCGCCAGGCAGAGGATGTCTTCCAGTAGTCCTCGGCATTGAGGAATCCAGCCAGAGGCGCCGTGTAAAGATTGTCGTATTCAAGGATGTTCTTCACGACATCCAGCCTGTCAAGATGCTTCACCGAACCAGGGCTCACGCTCTCGACATCAAGGACAATCTTCCTCAGCTTCTTCATAAAATGCTTGAAATAGACCCTGCCCATGAATGAATCAAAGCAGCGCGAGCTGGCATTGACGTCAATTGTTCCGCAGAATGACACGGAAGCGACTATCTCGTCTGGCACAGTGGCGGCCTCGCGCGAAAGGTACATAAGATTCAGGTCCCCGCCCATGCTGTAGCCCACCAGCGCAAGCTTTTTGTAATGCCCAGAGAGAATCGCATGTTCAGCCACCCAGCCAAGCTGCTGGCTGGAATTGTTCGTGGTCATTGACGATGCATTCTCAAGAGGCGTCGGCCCGGTTCCCCTGTAGCACCATACCAGAGCATCCCAGCCCGCATCGTTGAAAGCCTTGACCGTGCTCAACGCATAGTGCCGCTTTGGATTTCCGCAAAGGCCATGGCTCACAAGCACAAGGCAGTCAGAGCCGACCTTCGACCAGTCCAAGTAGATCTTATGCCCATCAGGGGCGACATATTCCTCTCGCTGGTAATCCACGGCCTCCAGCTTTCTGGCATAGCTCGGGTATATGGTCTGCAAATGTGCACTGCAGAACAGCAGCGGAGCCTTGTAGGATGATTTTTCAATCAGAGGCATGTCACCTGGCTTTTTTAAAAACAAGGGTATTGAAGGCCCTCTTGTTGACTTTTCTGTTGAATGCGATAAGCTTGCCGTATTCCCCTGCAGGGAGTATATACGGATACAACGATTTCTCGAATGTGAACCTGGCCCAGCCCGAATTGAGCTTGGAATTGCAGACAAACGCCTTCTTGGACGGGAAGCCATAATCCACGGCATAAGGCACATTCACGACATCGTATTCCTCGAATTGCGAGTAGTCCACATTCAATGTCACCATCTCGTTTATACGCGAATTGCTGCAGTAGAGATGCTGACGCTTGTCCTCCCCCGCAAATACGCTGTTCACAAATGGATTCTTCAGGAAAACTTCCAGATAATCTCCGTCTTTGATCACAAATCCTGGCACCCTCGTTGTAAAGGAGACCTTTCCTGGATATGAACTGAAATCAGTGGTTGCCTCGCCCTCAGGAAGCGCCACTGGCGAAAAGTAGTTCATCTCCTTGAGGAAATAGCGCCGACGCGCCTCAGGAGTCTGCTCCGCAAAGAGCTCCTTGAAGGCGGCATGCTTCATCCCATAGTAGCTTGTCTCCACCTTGATCAGGGCATCGCCGTTCTTGAGAAGCTGATAGGTTCTCTCAATCCTGGTGGCGGTCGCAAATTTTCCATCAAGGTGAATGCGCCCGATCCTGCCATTTGAAAACAGCGCCAGGCAATTCTCATACGAGCAAGTTCCAAGTTCAGAATACTGGTCGTTGTCATTGAGCCATATGTCAAC
>JAFYGL010000092.1 GCA_017543165.1 Victivallales bacterium
TCTTCGACATACAGCGCCGTATTGTAGGCAAGACTTTTCCGAACTTTGACCAGCAGACTGTGCTGCATGCGGTTGAGTTGTTGCGGAATCTCATGCCCATGCTCCTTGCTGAAACAGGAACTGCTGTATTTGCCGAATGGGAAGCAGTCCATGTAGATGGCGTCGGGCTCCAGTTCTTTCTGCGCCCTGGAAATCGCCTTTGCATAGTAGTCCTGCCACTGTTGCAGACATGGAAAAATCACTTTGCTGTCCTGCACAATCCCTTTGCCGCCGCCAGGGACTTGCCCGACCTTTGTTCCAATCTCTTGCCCCAATTTCGATGATTTCGGCAGATATGTTGCAATTGTGTAAAGCGAAATTGCAGTGCCTTCGCTCTGGACTTTTTTGAAGAACTTCCGCAAGTTGTCGCCGCCTGTGAGATAATTGGCAGGGTCGTATTCTCCATCGTCGAAATTGCCGCTGTTCGTGGTGCGCTCCTTGCCGTTCTCTGGATAGTTCCAGAATGAGATGCCCATCATGTCGTTCTTATGGCCGATATAGTCAAAGGTGTTCTTCTTCGCCTCCTCCCAGAAGAAAGTCTTGGTCTTTTCGTCATAGAACGGACACTGCCAATAGTAGGATTTGAAAGGACTCTCGCCGTGCATGAAATAGGCGTTCTTCCAACGTTCGGAAAGATTAGTCGGATAGACCTTGAACCATGTCTTCAGCCAATTCTGATAGGCATGCAGCGCCTGGTGCCAGTCGCCGCCGTGGAACTGCAGCACCGTCTCCGCCAAGGGAACCTTGGTATGCGGCATTGCCTTGTTCCAGTTGCAAAGGTTGTTGATGTAGAGGCGCACGCCTAGCCCTGTCTTGCTCAGACCGTAGTCGAATGTCGCCATCGTCAAATCGCGCGTGTGCAATCCTATTCCGCCGCCTGCGACTGGATTATAGACATCCATGAACTGGACATGATAGGCGCGTTCGTTGACTGGCGTGTGAAAACTCCTTACGGCATTGCTGTTCACGACGCGCATCTTCGGGAAGTAATAATATGTGTCGTTCAAGTTGTCCAGAACGATGCGACTCAACGCAGGGAAGCGAAAATCCGCGTTGCAGATTCTGTCGCTGTCGTTGACAAGCGTTGTGCTGAGCCGCAACTCATCGCTTGCGTCGCCAACGAAAGTCAATTCTATGTTCGATGGAAAGTCAGTCGTCTTGCATTGCAGCAGGAACTTCAGACCGCCAGCGACTTCCGTGATTTCCTTTACGATGAAACTTTCACCTGTAAACATTTTAGCACCGTCCTGTATTTCAAAGCAGCCAGGCGCAAAATTGACTTTCATATTCGGCGCGTGGTAGTTAACGATGGATGAAATCACGAACTTTCCGTCAAGGTCGAATTCGACGCGATAATGCGCATTCTCAAAAACAGCCTTCTTTGTGTCGCGCGTGATTTTCAGCGGCTTTTCCTGCACGCTCTTCCCATGATTCATAACGCGTACGGGCGGATTGCGCAACTCGTTGGAAATAAGCAAGGGCGCACCATCGTTGAGAGTCAGGGCCATCAGGCCAATCTGATGCTGCATAAAACGGTTCTGGAAGCGGATTGCCTTCAGACCCTTCGTATTGTCCACGGGAATCGCATACGCTGCAACCGTGCCCTGAATGACAAAGCCATTGGAATTAATGTGCCTCGGCACGCAGACATCGCTTGTGCCGTCCGCATAGTCCAGTTGGATGCCGAAGCAATCGACATCTGCAAACTGATATGGAATAGTTGGCGCGACGTAGCGCGTCATTCTCGCTGGCATATCGCAGCCAAGTATAGCATAGATTTCCGCTGTCTTGCCCGACAGTGGCACCACGATTTCGTCAAGGCGTGTTCTTGGAAAGAATTCATTTTTCACGACATTACCGCCCATCACGATGGACTCCTTTTTTGTCCTGTTTGGGTCGAATGGCGGCTTGACATAGTTCAGGCGTTCGCCAGATAATCTGAATGGCACGCGCTGCTTGACTTCAAAACCTAGAAACTGTGGTAAATCCACAATCATCTTGTGCTTCTCAATGATATCCAAAAACACACGTGTGGATTCGCCGTTGAAATGCTTCTTTAAATCAATGGGCTTGTAACCTTTCCAATCTTTCTTTTTTGCGGCTTGGAAGAGTTTGTTGTCGCCTGGCAGGTCGTTAGTGAGCGTAAATTCCAGGAGTTCAAAGTCAAGTTCACTGTTGTCGGTCTCCAGCATCAGTTGCAGTTCTCCCCCAACTGGCAATTTGCCCTTGTCGAAAATGCCGCCAAGTGTGTGGACATTGCCGTCGTTGAAGATGTTGCCTGATTCCAGTATTTGCAGATTGCCGCAGGTCAACACCTTGTATTGCGGTATAAAAGAGCGGCGCAGTCCCAGGCTGCGGACCTTTATGCGATAGTACCGCCATGCGCCAAAATCAATGTCTGGCAATTTCGCCGTGTAAATCATGCGGCGTGTGCTTGAGATTTCGCCTGTGAGATGCCATTTATAACCGCCATTGGATAGTTTTTCCATTGAATATGCGGTTCCTGTCGTTCCTGGCGCCAATTCAATTACGATGCCAGTCGTAGGCTCCTTAACCGTGCGCGGTACGCCACTTCCAGCCAAATCCTTGCGCTCTGCAAAGGAAATGTCCTTCAACAAGTTGTAGTCCGCGCCATTCAAAGCAGACATCAGCAAAACCAAAAAAGTCAGCAAAAATAATTTAATTTTCATAATCGTTGTTTCCTCTTTTTTTGAATCACGTATATTATACCAAAAAAAATCGCCTTAACAACCAAAAAACATAGCATTATTGTGATGAATAATAGCACAAAACAACAAGAAGCGGCATCTACGTTTCAAATCGTAAACGTTGGATATTTCAAGGGCGACAGAAATATTTCCACACACGCCCATACCTACGCTGAAATCGTCTATGTGGTAGAAGGGCATTGCACATCGCGCTTCGGCAACGGAATAAACACGAAAAACTGCTCGTCTGGCATGGCGTTCATTATTCCGCCGCATCTCCCACATGACCAGCGAGGAAACGCGCATACAATCTACATGGGATTCAATCTGCCTGACAATATGCAGTTTTCCGAACTCGCATTAATCAATTTGCAAAACGACAATTATATAAGAAGATGGCTTGAAGATTTATTCTCTATATGGATTTCAGGCGAACGACAGGAGTCAAATGCCCTCGCACATGCAATCTTTTTGCGCTGCCAAAGATACCAACAGCAACAGGAAACCATGCCAAAGCCTCAGGCGGTTCGTTTCAATGAAGCCATGATTTTCATAAGTAATAATTTCTGTTTGCCGCTGACTGCGCAGGAAATCGCTAGACATGTCAACTGTAGCATCAACACCCTCAACGCATATTTTCATAACCAGTTCAACCAAAGTATGATGTCGTATTTATACACATTCCGTCTTAATATCGCGCATCAACTTCTCAATAATGCATACCTTTCGATAAAGGAAATCGCTGATCACAGCGGCTTTGCAGACGTCAACTATTTTATCCGGGCTTTTAAAAAACGGTACGGCAAAACGCCTGGAAAAATGAGGAATGAGAAATTAGGAATGAGACCTGAATCCGTCTAGTCAAGGTAAGCACTCAGGCTGCCTTCGCGGGAACACGCTAAAAGAATTACAGTAATCATATATGCCTGTTTCCGCTAAGGCAACCTGAGTGGGCGTCGCTTCGGCGCCCGCATCAAATATCATTAATTTGCTTTTTCAAAGCGCAGAAGGCGAACACCCCATGGGCCGAAATCCACAGGGAAAGTGCCGTCTGCGGCGATGCCGAGGAGTTTGCCGTTTTCAGCGTCATATACTTCGACTGGCTGTTTGGGCAGGCCTTGCAGCAATGCCTTCACTGGCTTGTCGGTGCTGGAGACCGCGAAGCAGTATCTTCCGCTGGCATGGCGCATATCCTTGCATAGTATGGTGGAATATGTGATTAAACTCTCTCTCCAAATAGAGTATATCTCAAATGTCATTTGTTTTCTCTTGCGGCAGGTGCACACCAGTCGCGGTCGGCTTCTCCAGCGCCAAACTTATGCCCCAGGTGCATCCATGCTTCATGGCCTGTGCTATCAGGACTTCATGCTCGCCCTGGCTCCAATGCTGCTGAATAAGATGGCTGGCTGGAA
>JAFYGL010000093.1 GCA_017543165.1 Victivallales bacterium
ATACGGAACCCTGAAACATGAGTTGGCCCAAAAGCATCCACTGGTATTGGCGGGTGCGGACTGGAAGGACGCGGGACTAGTGCACGAGGCAGCCAAAGCCTCCCCCAATGCGGACTGCATCCGCTTCACTGGCTTTGTGAAGGACATTGGCAAACTTTGGGCTGAGGCTGGATTCTATGTGTTTCCAAGTTTGTTCGAGGGCTTTGGCCTGTCCCTGGTGGAGGCCATGGCATACGGCATTCCCTGCGCCTGCTCAAACAATGGCTCGCTGGGCGAAATTGCTGGAGACGTAGCGATCACCTTTGCGCCAGACAACGAAGACGAAATCGCCTCGGCATTGAAGCAACTGCTTGAAGAGGGGCAGGAGGAGCGTGAACAACGAATTGAACGTGGAATAAAGCACGCCAGGCAGTTCTCATGGGGCAAGCACGCAACAGGAATGACAAAACTGCTGGAGGCAAATGGGCGTTGAAACAGTCAAACTGTTTGCCATCCCAGTCGCCAAAGTAACCAGCGGGCAAGCACTGGAGACGATTGTCGAAATGGCAAAGTCCAACAAGGGGCGTCCCAAGTTCGTGGCCACGCTGAATGTGGACTTTGTTTCCAATGCGGTGGAATGCTGGCCATTCAAAGGCAATGACGAACTCTGGGGATACCTGAAGAATGCAGATTTTGTGACGGCGGACGGCATGCCGATCGTCCTGCTTTCAAAACTGCTTGGTTCACCGTTGCCAGAACGCGTCACGGGGGCAGACCTGGTTCCAGCGATTTTCAGGCGTTTTGCGGAAGAAGGCCTCTCCATCTATGTGCTCGGGGCCTCGCAACCAGCCTTGTACGAGGCTCTTGAGAAACTTCCCAAGGCAAGAATCGCGGGATTGGACACGGACATCGTAAAACTGGATGAGGAACAACCTGAAATCATAGAACGCATCAACGCGGCCAGGCCTGACTTGCTTTTCGTGGCATTGGGCAATCCCAAGCAGGAAATCTGGATGGGACGGAATGCGGGCAGGCTAAAAGTGCCAGTGATGATCGGCGTGGGCGGCACCTTCAACTTCATCTCCGGCAGGGTAAAAAGGGCGCCGCGCTGGATGCAGAAATGCGGGCTTGAGTGGTTCTACCGCATAATCCAGGAGCCTGGCAGACTCTGGAAACGATATGCATACGGCCTGTTCAAGTATTCATGGCTGTCTGCAAGGCATTTGTTCAAGAGGGACTTCAAATGAAAATCGCGCACATATTGAGAAGGCTCTCGTTTGACGACTGGGGCGGAACCGAGCAGGTGGTCTGGCACATTGCCAAGGCACAGCTCAAGGCGGGCCATGAGGTCAGAATCTTCGCGACCACTGCACTCTGCGGCACTCTCCGCGAACAGGTGGAGGGACTTGAGATAAGGCGTTTCAGGCCAATCTATCCATGGTGGCCCATGAGCGCCAAATTGACGGCGGAGCTTGACAAGAAAGGGGGAAATCCCTTTGTGCCTGGGCTTGCAAACACTTTGTGCCAATGGAAACCTGACATCGTGCACTGCCATGCAATGGGACGCATTGCGGAACTTTGCCTGAGGACCGCCAAGAAAATCGGTGCAAAGAATGTAGTTTCGCTGCATGGAGGCTCTTCCAACATTCCTGAGGAGGAGGCAAAAAGCCTGAAAGCACCCACCAGGTGGCTTTTCCCATGGGGCAGGATACTGGACAGTGCATTCGGCTGGAGACGCAGGATACCAGAGGACGCAGAAGGCATTGTATGCGTCGGGCAAGACGAATACGAGCACTATGCAAAAGTGCATCCGCATGTGCTGTTTCTTCCAAATGGGGTGGATATCTCACTCTTTGAAGGAAATGATGCGTTTTCTGAAGACGAGGAGGGGAATGACAATATCGTGCTGTCTGGCCTGCGTGTGCTTTGCGTCGCACGCATAGACCGCCAGAAGAACCAGATGATGCTGGTCGAGGCACTAGCAAAACTTCCATTCATGACAGTGCGGCTTGTGGGCCCCGTGACGCAGCCTGACTATCTGGAGGAACTGAAGTATCGAGCAGAGGAGCTTGGCGTGGCGGAGCGCTTTACGTATGCTGGGGCGCACAAGCCTGGAAGCCGGGAACTTATTGCCGAATACAAAGAAGCGGATGTATTCGTGCTTCCCAGCAGGCACGAGCCATTTGGCATAGTGGTGCTGGAGGCCTGGGCAGCAGGGCTGCCTGTGATAGCCAGCAATGTGGGGGGGCTGGGACGCCTGTGCGCGGCGCATCCAGAGGCCGCACTGGTTTTCCAGCCAGGAGACCAGGCCAGCATGGACGAGGCGTTAACAAGAATATGCAATGAAAAAGGACTTGCCCACAGAATGAAGATGGCTGGGAAAAAGGCTGCAAGGAACTACGACTGGAATGTCCTGGCTGCAAACCTGGTTGATTTCTACGACAGCATATAATTTTTACGACAACATACAATTTTTAGGAAAAATCAACAATCATGAGCGAAGAAATTTCAGAATACGAACGGGAGCAAATGCGCAAGTTCGCCACTTTCAAGAACATTGCGCTTGTGATCCTGCATAAATGGCTATGGTTGCTTGTGCTTGTGTTCTTAGTGTTGTCAGTGGTGTTTTCCATACATGTGATAAGCTATTTTGCAAAAAGCAACACCAGATACAGCGCTAGCACAATATTGATGTTCACCCCCAGAAGCACCCGAAAAGTGCAGGCCATGGGCGACAAGCACCTCAATGGCATATTGGACAGGGGTTCCCTCAAGCGTCGCCTGGGCTTCACCGTGGATGACATGCCTGAAAAGGAGAGAAATTCCCTTGTCAATGATTTGAGAATCAAGCAGGAGCGCAAACCCAGCAATTTCTTTACTCTTACCGCCTATTCAGGCACCCAGAAAGGGGCCATAGAAAAGGTCAACACATACGCGGAGGTTCTCATAGAAGAATACAAGACATTCCGCTCAAGTGACTTGAAACAGTGGAATGAAACACTTGAATTGAGAAAGCAACACCTAACAGACCAGATGGCGGTGCTGGACGCAGAGGAAGCCGTGGCAAAAGGAAAGGCTGGCGTTGTTTCGCCTGTTGAAACATTGACGCTGCTCAACAGCCTTATTTCGGACCAGAGGCACAACTATTCCACCTTAAGCGTGCAAATTGCCAAGGAGGAAGTCAAGAAAAAACGCCTGGAGGCAACCATAGGGCAGATGGACAACGCAATTCTCAAATGCGCGCCGCTCATACGCAAGAAAATGCAGGAAATTGCCGCGATAGATGCAGAATTGGTCAAACTCAAAGACATGTACACTGAAATCAACCCAAAGGTTCAGGGCAAGATTGCAGACCGCAAGGCACTTGAAATCGAATACGTGGGCTTGCTCAAGGCAAATGGCATTGAAAATCTTGATATTAGCGCTGTGGAAAAAGTGGAACATTCCATTGTTGAACTTTCGGAAGTAACGCAAAGGATGGAAGTGCTTTCAGAATCTCTCAGTACCATCGAGAATGAAATCAAGGCCAACGAAGAGAAAAGCGAAGTGCTGACAAAGGTTATTCCACAACTGGAGCGCATCAATGTCAAGCGTGCTGAAATTGAAAAAGCCATACATGAGCTTGATGAAAACATAAGTGACATTGAATATCTTGAAATGACAGCCGCCAGCGACCTGCACCAAATTGAAATGGCCAGCAGCGCCAGGGACAAAAACCCAGTAAATCCCAAAAACCTGGGCATTGCAATTGGCGGTGCATTAATCTGCACACTGTCCTTGACGTTCTGGATCATCCTCCTGGAATTCTTCTTCGGCAAGGTACGCAACACCAAGGAGCTTGCCGCTTACGACGACATTCTCGTACTGGGGTCTCTGCCCAAGCCAGACATATTAAGCGACGAACAGGAAAAAGAAGTTCTGGACGTGGTGGCGTTGAACTTCTGCAACGCAGAGCTTCCCAAGGGAGCAGTGCTGGTATGCCGCTTGCCTGGAGCACGCTATCTGAGAAAATTCTCCAAGGAACTGGAC
>JAFYGL010000094.1 GCA_017543165.1 Victivallales bacterium
CGGCCAAAGACAGTTTGCCGTCGAATTCGGGAACGATTGCGCCATGGTCGGGCAACTGCTTCAGCATCCATGCGATAGCAGCCCTGACTTCCCTGGAGGTGATGCGGCCAGTCTTGCTGGCGTCCAGCAACGCCCTCAGCCTCGGGTCGGGTATGAGCAGGTCTGCTGGTGCGCTGATAGCTCCCCACAACGCCTCGTCCAGTTTTACTGCCTCTTCCAGGTCATAGCCATTGCGGACCAGGAGCTGAAATGATTTCCCATAGCGGGTGAATTCCGCTACTCTTTGTTGTTCTTCTGCCATTGATGTTTCTCCTTGAGAATTCTTGATTGTTGATTATGTGGAAATAATATGTTGTGATTAATCCTTGTTTCTGTCGCCCCTACAGGGCTTTTCAGAACAAACACATCTGCGATAATCGGTGTGAATCTGTGGATTAAAATCAATCCAGTTCAACCTTTTGCTGGTATTCGGGGACTGTGGTTTCCCAGCCAAGTTCGTTGCGTACATGCTCGGCAAAGGCGAAAGCCGCATCCTTTTCGCCGTGTGTCACGAACAAGTGGCGTGGCCTGGTGGTGCAGGTGCGCAGCCAGCGTACAAGCTCATTCTGGTCGCCATGGGCGGAGAAGCCTGACAGGCTGGTGATTTTCGCCTTGACTGGAATCTCCTCGCCCAGAACGCGCACGCGTTCCGCGCCCTCGATTATCTGGCGTCCAAGAGTGCCTGTCGCCTGGTACCCCACGAACATGATTGTGGATTGCTGTCGTGGTAGGTTCTTCATCAAATGGTGTTTGATGCGCCCGCCTGTGCACATTCCAGCGCCTGCGATGATGATTGCAGTGCCGCTGATGTGGTTGATGGACTTGGAATCCGCAGTGGTCCTGACCATGGTCAGACCTGGCATCCTGATGCTGCGCAGCAGTTGTGTTGTCTCCCTGTCGAACAACTGCGGGAACTTCTTGAACACGTCCGTCACGCGCACTGCCATTGGGCTGTCCACAAATATTCTCAGGTGCGGAATTGCGTTTTCCTTCAGCAGTTGCGCCAGGTAGTAGAGTATGTCCTGGGTGCGTTCGATGGCGAAGCTGGGGATGATGATGTTGCCGCCTCTTTCCGTGGTGGAGTTGATGATTTCAGCCAGTTTTGCAGGGATGTCCTTCTGTGCGCCGTGAAGCCTGTCCCCGTATGTGGATTCGCATACTATGTAGTCCGCCTCTCCGATGAGGGCGGGGTCGCGGAGGATGGGCATGTCCCATCTTCCCACGTCGCCAGAGAATATTATCTGCCTTTCCTCGTCTCCGTCCTTGATATGCACTCGTATGCTGGAGGCGCCAAGTATGTGCCCCACCTCGAAGAACTCAATCTCAATGCCAGCGCCGATGGGCGTGGGCTTGTTGTATTCGCAGGACACGAACAGCGGGAACACCGCCTCCGCCTCCTCGGATGTGTAGAGCGGCATGACGGGGTGCGGCCCCTCGCGTCCTTCCTTCTCGTGGCGCTTGATTTTGAATTGCGCGTCTTCCTCGTTTATCTTGGCGCAGTCCAGAAGCACGATTCGGGTGATTTCCAATGTGGGCTCGGTGGAATAGACTGGGCCGTTGAAGCCTTCCTTGACCCGGCGAGGCAACAGCCCGCAGTGGTCCAGGTGAGCATGGGTGAGCAGGACTGCGTCAATCTGGTCGGCAGGAACGGGGCATTGCTCCCAGTTGCGGTCCTTCAGGTGGTGCTCCTGGTACATGCCGCAGTCTATCAGCAGTTTCTTGCCATTTGCCTCCAGCAGGTATTTGGAGCCAGTCACATTCTGCGCGGCACCGAGAAAACTCAAGTTGATTTTCATGTGATTCCCTCCGTTTCAGGCGAGGTGATTTCAAAACAAGGCCTAGTTTTGAAATCACCTCAGGTGTTCAATCGGCCTTTGGCACGCCCAGGAAGCCCTCCTGCATCCAGATTGGCTCGTATCCGCGCTCCGTAAGATAGCGCAGGCCAGTTTCAATGCGTTTCTTGTGGTCTGGCACGAAATTGAAGTACTGTGGCCAGAAATACTGCTCATGTGTGAGAAAGTCCACGTATTCCGCAGTGTCTGGATTGGCCAGCTGCTTTTCCAGGATGGGGACTACTTTCTCGATTGGCGTGCAGTTGATGACTATGTCCGTCTTGGTGAAAGTGATGCCTGAAGACCAGTCCATTATTGCGTCGTGCTGCTCCATGTATGCGCAGCGGGCCTCGTCCAGCCCATAGCTGACGATGTAGCGCTGCTGGTCCCTGACAAAATATCCGCTCAGTGCGTTTACGCCCTTGGCGTGAAGTTTGCCGAACACGGATGGGTGAAGTTCGCC
>JAFYGL010000095.1 GCA_017543165.1 Victivallales bacterium
CCTTCATCGGCCACACGCAAATGGGCATAGCAGGCGGCCTCGTCTCGACTATCGCGCTGCTTACCCCCTCGTTCATACTCATGACATTGGCGCTTAAGTCATACGAGAGATTTTCTGGCAGCAAACTGGTGCGCGGCATTATGTACGGCATCAAGCCAGTCACGGTATCCCTGCTGTTCACGGCGATGATGGCCTGCCTGGGCATGTCCGTCCTGACACGCCCCCTCTCCTTTGAGTGGCTGTTCGGCAAGGGACAGGAACTTGCGCCGCTGTCGCTCCATTTATGGGCACTGCCGCCATTTGTGTTTTCAGTGTGGATGCTGTCCACCAAGAAACTGGGCATAATGACGGTCATTTTCAGCAGCGCGGCATACGGCATCGCCGTCGGCCTGATAAAGATGAAGTTTGGAATATGATTTTATACCACATTCAAAAGACCAAGGAGTAAAAATGGATTTGTTCACTCGTTTTTCAGAGCCAGATGTCCAATTCAGAGCAGCCCCCTTCTGGGCATGGAATGCAAAACTTGAGCCACGGGAATTGAGGCGCCAGATTCGCATCATGAAGGAAATGGGGCTGGGCGGCTTCTTCATGCATTCACGTGTGGGGCTGGACACCGAATACCTGGGCAAGGACTGGTTCAAATGCATCCGCGCCTGCATTGACGAGGCGAAGAAGAACGGAATGCTGGCATGGCTTTATGACGAGGACAGGTGGCCATCGGGCGCGGCAGGCGGCATCGTTACAAAGGACGACCGCTTCAAGGAGAAGAAACTGTGCTTCGAGATACTGAAGCCAAAGGAGAAGTCCAAAGGCGAAGGCAATCTGCTGGCCTGGTACACTGCCACCTTCGACGGCGATAAACTGGTGAAGGCAACCCGTGTCGCGGAAGAGCCAAAGGGTAAGAGCCGCATTCGCTTCTTCTGGAGATGCGCCGCCAACAGTTCCTGGTTCAATGGGCAGACTTACCTGGACACCATGAACAAGGACGGCGTGCAGAAATTCGTGGACGTCACACACGAGGCATATCTGCGGGAGATAGGCGACGACTTCGGCAAGACCGTGCCTGGCATATTCACGGACGAACCATGCTACAGCCACTTCAGCCATACCGATATGCTCTTCCCCTGGAGCGAAAACTTCGAGGCCATCTTCAAGAAAAAATATGGATACGACCTGCTGGACCATCTGCCAGAGATTTTCTTCGACTACGGCGGCGAGATTTCAAAGGCACGCTGGAACTACTATGATTTGCTGACAACGCTGTTCGTGGAAGCATTCTCCAAGATCATCGGCCAATGGTGCGGCAAGCACAAGCTGCGCTACACGGGGCATGTGCTTTCCGAGGACAGGCTCTACGACCAGACAATGGTGGTGGGCTCAGCCATGCGCTTCTATGAATACATGCAGCAGCCAGGCATCGATTTGCTCACCGAGCACTGGAACATACTCAACACAATGAAACAGTGCACCTCCGCCGCGCACCAGTTCGGCCATAATCGCCGCCTCTGCGAAACCTACGGCTGCACTGGTTGGGACTACAGCTTCGCCGCACACAAGACACAGGGCGACGCGCTCTACGCCATGGGCATCAACCTGAGATGCCAGCACCTGGCGTGGTACTCCATGTCAGGCCAGGCCAAAAGGGACTACCCCGCAAGCATCTCATACCAGTCGCCATGGGCGAAGGACTACAAGTGCGTGGAGGACTACTTCGCGCGCCTTGGCGCTGTGATGACCGAGGGCGAGGAAGTCAGGGAACTGCTGGTGCTGCATCCAGTGGAATCCTTATGGAGCGCAGTCGTACTTGAAAAGGGCAAGCCCATAAAGAGGGTCACCGACTTCGACAAAGACTTCATCAAGTTGACAAACAAACTCTACGCCGAAAACATCGACTTTGACTTTGGAGACGAGGAAATGCTCTCGCGCCATGGTTCCGTCAAGGGCAAGAAACTGCAACTGGCCAAGGCAAAGTACAGCGCCGTACTCATCCCAGAAGTCAAGACGCTGCGCAGCAGCACAATTGCATTGCTGGAGCGTTACATTGCCGCAGGCGGCGCAGTTTTCTGCATGGGCAATGCGCCTAAATATGTGGACGCGGTCAAGTCCAATGCCGCGGCAAAGTTGTTCAGCCAAATCAAGAAACTGACTCTGGCAAAGCTTGATGAGGGATTGTCGCCACTGTGCCGCCGCGTGTCAATCCTGGACAACGCCAGGAAACAACAGGTGGAGCCAGTGATCTACAGGATGACGGAAGGCAAGGATTTCTGCCAGTTGTTCACCTGCAACCTGGGCATGAACATGCCTGACGACGTATTCAAGGCCCCGTTCGTCCGCGACCGTAAACTGGTGTTCCCGGATGTCACCCTCAAAATCAAGACAGCAGTCAAGGGCGACATCTATGAACTGATGCCACTGACTGGTGAAATCAAAGCCGTGGACTATCAGCGCAAAGGCAATGAATACACATTCAATACCAGTTATGGCGAACTTGGCTCCAGGCTCTTTGTAATCAGCGCGGCAAGGCCAAAAGGCTTCGCAAAAGCCAAGGCAGCAAAGCCTGCCAAGAAAATCGCCGTGCCCGCTGGGCCATGGAAGATACAGCTCAGCGAAAACAATGTGCTGCTACTGGACAAGGCAAAACGCGCCATCGGCGGGGACAAGATGAGCAAGGACGAACAGTACATCCTGCTGATAGACGACGAGGCCAGGGACAAACTGGGCGTTCAAAAGCGCGGCGGTGCAATGGTGCAGCCTTACCTGCGCCACGACGGCAGCGCGAAAAAGTCCATCAAAATCAAACTGGAGTACCGCTTCGATGTCAAGGATTTGCCCAGGGGCGCTTGCCATCTGGCGTTGGAAAATCCAGAACTCTTCACTGTGAAACTCAACGGCGTAAAGCTGGAGAAGGAAAATGGCTGGTGGGTTGACCTCTGCATACGCAAACTGGAGATCCCAGAAGGCGCAATCAAGTGCGGCGTCAACAAAATCACGCTGGAATGCAACTACAACGAGGAAATGCCAGGGCTGGAGGCAATGTATCTTCTAGGCAACTTCGGCGTGGACGCCAAGGACGCAATCTGCAAACTGCCCGCAACCCTGGTGGCAGGCGACTGGTGCAAGCAGGGCCTGCCGTACTACGCGGGAAACCTGACATACAAGATGCCTCTGGGCAAACTCGCAAAGGGCAAATATGTGCTTGGCATCGGCGAATGGCGCGGCGTGGCGTTGAAAGTGCGCATCAACGGCGGCGAATACAAGATGCTGCCATGGCCGCCATACGAACTGGACATCACAGACGACCTGAAATTCGACGGCAAGGACACGGCGGAAATCACCGTAATCGGCCACAGGCGAAATGCCTTCGGCCCATTCTACTACACAGAACCCACGCCGTCATGGACTGGCGCTGAATGCCTCAAGGCATACCTGCACCCAGACAGATACCTGGTGCCAGTAGGCCTCCTTAAACCATAACTCGCGTGGACGCAATTTGCGTGGGCGCCGAGGCGGCGCCCACTCAGGCTGCCTTAACGTAAAATACGCCAAGAGAATCATTATGGTTC
>JAFYGL010000096.1 GCA_017543165.1 Victivallales bacterium
CCATACGCAGGCCTGTTCGAGTGCAAGGCGCCGAAGCCATACACTGTATGGGACTGCAACTTCATCAGCAACAAGTGCATTGCAAAGGGAAGCAAGGAATACTCCAGTTTCTCCTTGACAATGGGCAGCAACCACAACATGAACCTTTGGGGCAAGATACGCTTCCTGGGATATGGAGACTGATATGATGAAAAATCTGGCATTGTTTTTATTGGCGGCGCTGGCGTGCTTCGCGGAGCCAGCAGTTGAGTTGGTGAACAAGGGCTACCACCGTTCGGACAAGACCTACGGCAAGGGTATTTACTATTCCATCAAGAATGACATCACTGCCTATACGGTTTATCTTCAATGGGTGAAGGTGACAGCGAAGGAGGCGCCCAAGGTGCTGGTTGGCCTGCCTGAGCCCTGGTTCTCCAGTGGTTTTCTGCGCAGGGGATACAGCAGTCTTACTGTGAATGGCATCAGCAGCAACCTGCTGGAGCCAAAGAGCGTGGAGCCGTTCTCTGAAGATGGCAAGGCAGGCGTGGAGATGCTGTACAACTTCAATGGATGCCGCTTGTTCCAGCGCATTTACATGGTGGATGGCAAGCCCTTGCTCTACACGCAATGGCGGAAGGACCCCAGTTGCCAGGAACCAGTTGAAACGGCGGAGTTGTTCGTAAGCGCATGGCCTTCCATGATCATACAGAAGCATGACTACAAACGGGCCATCCAGACAAAGACTCGCGTGATTAACACGCCAAAGACCACAATATGGGCCAACTTGAAGGCGGATGACAAGTACTGGATTCTGTACGACCAGGAATTGGAGCCCTCCAAGAAAAGGGGCGCGGAAGGGCCATGCTACCTGACTATGGACTGGTCTGGCGTAAAGTCCGCCAAGGTCTGGTACGGGCATGTCTATAGCATGCAGTTCAGCGTCACGTTGGATGTCACCAAGGACTGCTGGACTTTTGGCACGGTGGAGTTCCACAAGTCGTCCGACAACGCGCCTTTCATAGAGAAAGTCAGGAACGAGGAAGACAAGTTTAGTTTGTAATTATCCAGTTCCCCCTTGTTTGGCATGTTTTTTTGGGGATCCACGGATTTCCACAGATTATCACTGATTTTCATTAATCTGTGGAAAACAGTGGATAATAACGAATGAATAACGATAATAAGGAGCTTGTATAATGGTCATTGATGTACACGGTCATCTAGGCAATATCAATTTTTCCACTTTCTGGCAGGCGGATGCCAAACGCCTGGAGGAATACTGTGTCCAGGCGGGCACGGATATTGTATGCCTCTCTTCTTCACGGGCAATCATGTACGACGTGCACGAGGGCAACATGGAGCTGGATGCGGCATTGAAGGAAAGTGAACGCTTCCTGGGCTATGTGGTGGTCAGCCCCACCTTCCCTGATTCAGTGAAGGACCTGTCCCTCCTGCAAAGCAACAGCAAATTCAAGGGCGTGAAAATTCATCCCGACTACAATGGATACGTGCTGGCCACCAAGTCCAACCGCCGTTTTGTGGAAGAAGTGGCGGACAAGACGCCGATGATGCTCTTCCATGTCTCATGCATGCCTGGCACGGGCTTCTCAAACCCGCTGGTGGTTGCCTCAATCGCAAAGAACCATCCAGGCACCAAGTTCATCCTGGCGCACATGGCGGGAACATACCAGAACGGCAATTACCCATATTTCCCCAACATGGATAGCCTGGAAGCGGTCATGGACATGAATCTTGACAATGTGTTCATCGACACCGCGCACTATCTCATGTACGTGTATCCTGGCGTAATGGAGAAGATGCTGTCACTCTGCGGCGCGGACCATATCGTCTATGGCACAGATGTGCCCTTGCAGGGCCCAATGCAGATGCGCTTTGCCAGGGAGGTCATCGAGGCATTGCCAACCTCACAGGAAAACAAGGACAAAATCCTGTTCAAGAACGCCCAGAAGGTTCTTGGAATATAACGAATGTGAGCGCCAAATACGCCAAGGACGCCAGGGGCGTCCTTGGACGCCCTTATGTCAGTGGCATATTCGAAACGTCTTTATCTCGAATGGCTTGATAGTGAATGTTGCCTTGCCGTTTTTGAATGGGATGGAGCCTAGTTCGTTCCATTCCAGCAGGTCCGTTTCAATGAGATTTTTGGCGGTAATGTTGCTGTGAATTGTGCAATTTGCCTGCACGCCTTTGGTTTCCACTATCCTGAGCACGCGGCAGTCCTGCTTTTCGGCGCGTTTGACGATTTCCAGCGTGGCGCAGTCGCTTTCCAGATGGAAGGGGGCCTCGACGGTGGCTTTATACCCTGGCAGCAGGCAGGGCGCCCTGTTCAGCGAGGCGGCCTCCTGCATCACATTTGATTCCTGAAGATTGCCAGCATGTGGCAGGAGGCTGTATGTGCAGGCGTGCTCTCCCCTGTCCGCCAATGGGTCTGGATAGGAAGGTGCCCTGAGCAGTGCCAGTTCCAGTTCGCCGTTGATTGTGCGGTATCCGTATTTGCAGTCATTTAGCAGAGCCACGCCGTAGCCGCTCTCCGATATGTCCGCATAGCGTTGCCCGCAGACCTGGAATTTCGCCTTTTCCCAACTGGTATTCGTGTTCATGGGGCGTTTCAGGGTGCCGTACTGAATGTCGAATGAAGCCTCGCTGGCAAATATATTCACTGGGAATGCCACCCGCAGCAGCTTGTTGTCTTCATGCCAGCTGATTCTTGTGTTGAAGTCCAGCCGCATGGTATGAGCGCCCAGCGTCACATGCTGGAGTATCGTGGAATTGCCGATTCTGAGTTTGATGTCCAGGCTGCGCAGCACGGTGCCGATGCTGGCGTTTGAGACAGTGGCTTCGTCTGGATGCCATTGCTGTTCTTCGTCCATGGTGATTTCCACATCCCAGGCATCGAAAATATTGGGCACATCCTCCTGCAAAGTGAAAACATTGCCATGCCTGCCAGGCGGGAGTATTTCCCTGCCCTCCTGTTTGTCGTATGCGGAGCATATTTCACCCCTGGCGTTGAACACATATTTCACCAAGGCATTTTCCAGCGTATAGCTGCCTTTCTTGATTTTTGCTGGCTGGCACTTCTTGCCGCGGCGGATGGTTGTGATTGAGCTTGGGGCAAGATGCACCAGGGCCACATAGCCCTCCTCCGTGCCCTGCACTTCTGATTCAAAACCATCTGGCGACACTACATAGTTGTTTTTCCATGTGGCTGGAATACTGACTATCCCTTTATACGCATAAGGCAGAGAATTGACGGCTAGCATCGCATTCTTGGCTGGTGCTCCCAGTTGCGGCAGACGTTCCTCAATAAGTTGCCTGACTTGCTCCCGCAGTGCCGCATGCTCCTTTTCCGTGTCCTCATAGACCAGGCGTATGGAACTGCCAGGTATCACATCATGGAACTGCAATTTCAGCATATTCTTCCAAATGCTGTCCAGTTGCGCAGTCGGATAGTTTTCCAGCGGCAGTGCGGATGCGATGAATTCCAGTGCGGGCAATGCCTGCTCCAGCCGCCTGTTGTTAAGTTTTGTCTTTGCCTGGGTGGTCAATGTGCCGCGATGCAACTCCAGGTACAATTCGCCCTTCCATACGGGCAACTTGTCCTTCAGTTTCTCCAGTTTCTTGAAGAAAGCGCCCGCCTTGCCGAACTTGTAGCGGGGGCAGCCCTCCAGATTGGCTATGCGCTTTGCACATTCCAGATGCTGCAAACCTGGACCGCCGCCACCGTCGCCAATGCCGAACAGGCTCATCATCATGGGCGCAATGTCCGCCTCTGTGCAGTTGTTCTGCGCCCCCATCGTGGAGCGTGGGAGGCAAGGGGCGTTGTATGTGTTTTCTGGCGGGAAATGCGTCAGCACCTGGGAGCCGTCAATGCCCTGCCAGATGAACGAGTGGTATGGGAATGTGTTGAACTGGTTCCAGGAAATCTTCTGCGTGAGGAAATAGTCGCAGCCTGCCTTGCGTATTATCTGCGGCAGCGTAGCCGCGTAGCCAAACACGTCTGGCAGCCAGAGGCTCTTTACCTCCACGCCGAATTCATCCTTGAAGAAGTTCTTTCCGTGGATGAACTGTCGTATGAGCGATTCGCCATTGATGATGTTGCAGTCCGCCTCCACCCACATGCCGCCTTGCAGTTCCCAGCGCCCTGCCCTCACTGCTTCTTTTACGCGGGCGTAGAGTTCGGGATAGTGCTCTTTGACAAAGGCGTACAGCACTGGCTGCGATGCGCCGAATATGTAGCCTGGGTAGTTTTTTATGTTGGTAATCTGGCTGCCGAAGGTGCGGGCGGCCTTCCTGATGCTTTCACGCATGGGCCACAGCCAGGCAACGTCTATATGCGCATGGCCTATGGCGGTGGCCTCTATAGCGGACTTCATCGCTGGACGCGCCAGCATCGGCGCCAATTCCGCACGGGCCTCCGCCGCGTTCGCAGGCTCGTATGCATACACGTCAATCGCCTTGTTCAATGCAGACAGCAATTGCAGGCGGCGGTAGTCGCCTTCGGGCAGGCTCTCGTACAAGTTAAACAGCACGGTGAAGTCATAATAGAGGCTCCAGGCCTCTTCGTTGAACACGCCCACGCGCATCTTGCGCATTAGCACTGGCATGTAGCCCATGCTCTCGCCACCGCCGTCGGACAGGCCGAACAACTCGTATGCGGAGGCCTCTATCCACAGTTCCAATTTCCCCTTCTTCACCCTGCCTGGCTCTGGGAAATACAAGTCCTTCAAGTAGCCGCCGTCGTATGCTGAACGCGAGGTGAGGGACCATTCTGGCACGCCTTCCTCGTCAAATACCAGTGCCTCGCCA
>JAFYGL010000097.1 GCA_017543165.1 Victivallales bacterium
GTTCAAAGGCTTGTATCCGCGTTCGGCCATCAGCGCATCCCAGGCTTTTGGCAATACAATCTTCACAGTAGCGGAACCACCGCCAGGCAGGCATAGTTCCTTGTTGCGCGTAGGGTCGCCCGTGACCAGGAAAATACTCTTGCCTTCCTGCATGGTGGGCACT
This sequence comes from Victivallales bacterium, assembly GCA_017543165.1. The sequence goes on from JAFYGL010000097.1 coordinate 164, forward strand.
GTCTCCATGTTTTTCACGCCAGTCCATTCGAGCCAGGGCGGCGTCGCTGTCGAAGCAGATGCCTCTTCCCTTGAGATTCTTGCCTGATGGCGTTCCAGGGAGGCCTTGCCACCGTCAAAGGAACTGCCTGGATTGCCCCAGTAGTTGGCAAAAGCCCGCTGCGCCAGCGGAACACGCGCAGTCTCTATGAGCGCCTTCTCCAATGCGTCCTTGGAGTGATAGGCGGTGGCAAGTGCCTTCGCCACGTCTGGCGTCAGCAAAAAGGTGCGATAGACACAAGGCATCCCGCTGCCCACGGCCATCTGCTGCTTCTCCACGGCATCCCACGCAATTATGTCCTTGATTTTCACTGCATCGGCAGTGGCGGGGACAAGGTTGTTTCCCCAGTTGATGGCGGAGGCGGCGGAGAGCGTCGATTCATTCAAGGCAAAGCCGCACTGCATGTGATAGGGCTTCCAGCCGACAGACAGGGCGGCTCGGTCATCCTCCACCAGGCACCAAGGCATCAGGTATCCAAATGTACCCATGCGGTTTTCCTTGATACGATAGCCGCCCAAGTTGAGAAGCGCAAGGTTTATGAAACGTCCAAGCATTGCGTTCTTAGGCTCGGAGATTTCGCCCTGGCCGCTGTCCAGCCCCAACTGGCGGGCGACAGGGCCGTTCAGCCAGCAGTATGGCGTCCAGGCATGTGTCGAGACCAATGTGCGGCGGAAGTTGCCGTCTTTCATCGCCTGCGCAAAAGCCAGAAGGACAGGCATGTATTCAGGCGGGCATCCCGCCATCACGCCGTTCACAGCCACGTGCCTCACCGTGACAGAGCGCTGTGCTGGAGGAATCGCGCCTATGACATGGTCTGGTGCCAAGTCAGTGAATTTCAGGAATTCCGCCACGGCCTTCTGCGTCGGCGGTATTATGGGCAAACCATCCGTCCATCCAGAATCGCGGAATATGCTCTGTATATCCTCGAAAGAGCCAGATAGGTCAAGACCCGCTCCACCAGCCTGGTTGGCTGCGCTTTCCTCCTGCCGCAATGGTTCGGTCAATGCCTTTTTGATTTGGGGCCAGAGTACCTTGCGGGTGTTTTGCAGCAATTCCTGCCTGGTGTGGGAGGCGAAGGGGCCAGGGTATTCCGCCACGCGCAGGATATTGATGCCCGCAGTGGCAGCGGTGGATTTCGCCTGCTTCACGAAACCAGGCGCGGCAATCATGACAGTTGGTATGCCCAGTACCTCCGCCGCTATGCAGCTTCCAGCTTCCTTCGGTGTGCAAAGCCCGCAGCCGCCATTGCCAGAGATGACCGCATCCACGTGGAATTCCTTCAATCTACGCTGGAACTCGTCCTTTTCGCGACGCACGACGCCAGGCCGGGGATAGGGGCCAGCCGAGCCGATTTCATTAAGAAGATAGACCTTGGCAGTAGGATATTCGGCCAGAATCAGCCGCCTCAGTTCGGGATGCGTCACGGATGCCATGAAACTGCCGCCCACAATGGCGATGGTCTTGCCTTCAAGCGTATTCAAACGTGCCTTCTGCGGAAGAGGCTCCACCTTGACTTCCGCCACTGGCGACAGGCAAATGTAGTCAGGCACAGTGGAGGTTTCCGCCTTGCTGGCAGTCTGCGAAGGTGAAATAGTGCAAGAATCGTCATTGCATTCCAGATTCTGTGCCATCAGGCCCACGGCAAAAATCAAAGTAATTGACA
>JAFYGL010000098.1 GCA_017543165.1 Victivallales bacterium
ACTTAAAAATGAAGATACTATTAGGCGGAATACCCCTGGGCTATGACAATATTGGGGACGAGGCGATTCTGACATGTGTGGTCAGGATGCTTAAAGAGGCTGTTCCTGGTGTGGAAATCACAGTGGCTACGGCGGACGCTGGGACTGCGGATTTGCTGGGAGTTGCCACAGTCCCGCCATACGGTTTTACAGATGCGCTCCTTTCAAAGCCTGGCAATGCAGATGCTTTCGCAAAGATTATTCAACAGCATGATGCGTATGTATGGTGTGGTGCCACTGGGCTTTCAGACTATCCAGACGTGGCGTTGGAACTTCTGGAGATCGCTCAGAATGCTGGCGTCTCAACTTTCATCTGGGGCGTTGGAATGGATGATGAACTGAACCCAGTGTTTTTCAAGGTTTACGGCAGGAAACGCATGAGTCTGAATTGTCTTGGATTGACTTCCTGGTATGAACGCCGCTTAAAAAACAGACTCAAGAACAGGATTGCCCAAATACTGCCACGATGCAAAGGCGTATGGCTTAGAGATCCACAAAGCGTCGCAATGCTGTCAACCATGGGCTTTGATGCCGCTGGTGTCACGGCTGATTCTGCAATCCTGCTGCAACCGCCAGAGACATGCAAGAAACCAAATGCGCCCAAAAAACTTGGGCTTTGCATTTCAACGCAACGCCAGGTCTCTGATTTGGAAGGTGTCAGGCAAATGGTTGAAGATGTGCGCAAAAGCAGTGCGCAGGTCATTGGCATCCCCATGAATCCCAAGACAGACAAGGCCTTGCTGGAAAAACTTGGGGTGGAATGCATAACAGGAGGAACGCCAGAAGCGGTCATCCAGGCGGCTGCGGAATGCGACGCCGTGTTGTCAAGCAGGCTGCACCTGCTGATCCTCGCAGCCAATGCAGGCACCCCTATTCTTGGCATAGCCCGCGGCTCCAAACTGGCAAACTGGCTTGCAAACTTCGGCAGGACAGTGGAAGGCAGCGTCTATGACTGCGACTGGAAGACAGTCACAAGCCATGTGCTTGCACAACTTGATGACAGGGGCGACTGGGATGAAAGACGCAAACAAGCCTACAATTTGCTGATGGAACGCTTCCAAAAGGCAAAGAAGGAATTTATCGGGAGGCTTGTAAAATGAGGATTCTTGTCTTTCTTGAAGAAGCAAAGGTTCGCGGCGGAATCGAAATCTTTGCGGAGAGGCATATCGCCGAACTCAAGGCAGCAGGGCATGAGATAACCTGCCTGGGGAAACTGGACAATGTGGATTTTCAGGCCTTTGACCAAATCATCGTGCACAAATGCGGCGATGTCAAGACACTGGAAACATTCCCGCCTGACAAGACCACATACTACATTCATGACCACGAGCCGATTTGCCCGCGTGGTTACGCATATACGCCTTTGAAGCACAACTGCACCAGGTCTGGCGGCTTCTGGCCTTGCATCCTTTGCGCACCTCTTTGCAAGGACTGGAAAAAGGGCTTGTCGCGCACACTGTCGCAGAATCGCAGAAAGCGCATAATTTCGCAATTCAAAGAAATAGTCGTCATATCTGAATTTATGAAGTCCAGATTGGTGGCGAATGGCATTGAGGCTGAAAGAATACAGGTCAGGCCACCGCAAATCAAACTTAAGGCAAGTTCCATGCCCTGCCCTGTAAAAGACGTGGATTTGCTGTTTGTCGGGCAATTAATCCGCGGCAAAGGCGTGAATCTGCTCATTGAGGCAATGGCCAGAATGAAGCGCAAAAGGACTCTTGACATAGTGGGTACAGGCAACATGGAAGGCGAACTGAAGGTTCTGGCGGCCAATCTTGGGCTTGCGGAGCGAGTGCGCTTCCATGGTTTCCAGACCAATCCCCAGGATTGGATGGCGGCGGCTCAATGCGTGGTGGTACCCAGTTTCTGGCAGGAGCCATACGGGCTGGTGGCCGCGGAAGCAGTGGCTCTTGGCAAGAAGGTGGTGGCATTTGCCATCGGTGGCCTGCCAGAGGCCTGCCAGGGCAAGGCAACTTTGGTTCCTCCAGGCGATGTAAATGCCCTGGCACAGGCACTTGACGCAGAACAGAAGCAGCAGGTGCCCGTGAAAGTGTTCGTTTTCGTGGATGCCCTGGGCTGGAAACAAGCCAGCAAATACGGCTTCCTGGAGGACTTGCTACCCTACAGGCAAAAGATAGAAATGCAGTTTGGCTACAGTTGCACGGCAATTCCAACTATTCTGACTGGCTTGCGCCCATTTGAGCATGGTCATCTGGCATTCTATGACTGGGCGCCAGAACGCAGCCCCTTCAGCGCAATGAAATACATTTCGCGCCTGTTCTGGCCAAAGTCATTCTGGAGACGCGGGCGTGTACGGAACGTGCTTTCCCGCCTGATAAA
>JAFYGL010000099.1 GCA_017543165.1 Victivallales bacterium
CAATGACGGTTCTGCCCAGGCATAGTTCCATCAATGTGCATGGCAGGATGCAGGAAAGGTCGGCATTTGTGCTTTGTTTTGGGAAGAGTTCCTCCATTGTCCTGAGCCTTTGCTCCATCATTTTGCTTGTCAGCGCCACGCCTTTGGGGTCTCCAGTGCTGCCTGCCGTGAAAAAGAGGGCCTCCGTGTCGTTTTCACCGAAATCATAAATCGGGTATTCCTCCTGTTTGCATTTCAGTTTTCCGACTGGAATGCCGCCGAACAGCTGGAAGCGGCCTATCATTATATTTACATCCACAGTGCCGAAGGCCCGCCCGAAAAAAACTTTTGAAAAGAATGTTGAGGGCGTGCCGATAAAGGCGGTGGGTGCGCTTTGCATGACGCAGGTCAATGCATACGACCAGCCGCGCCATTGGGGGAGGACAATGGGAACGGCGCCCAGCTTCATGGCCGCAAAGTACAGGGAATACAAATCCAGGGAGGGTTTTGCAATGAAAATGGCCTTCCTGCCAGGGCGCAGTCCTGCATTGGCAAGTCCCCAGGCAAGCTGGTTGCTTTGCCGTTCAAGTTCCGCAAAAGTCATGGAGGCAAAGTCGTTCTCCCCCTTGCGTATGAGAATGGCCTGCTTATCTGGCTGTGCTGCCGCCTGTTCCCTTATGTGCCCTGCTATGTTGCCCATGTTCGTTCAGTAGTTTTGCAAAGTGCGTTTCAATGCAGCGACAAGCTGCTGTATTTCGGCTGTGGTGTTTGTTTGCGACAGGCTTACTCGTATGGCGCTTCTTGCCAGTTGTTCGCTGCCCGCGGCGTGAATCAAATTGTCACTTGGCCTGCCTGTCTCGGCGGTGCATGCCGTCCCTGCCGAGAGCAGAATGCCTTCATGCTCTGCAAGGATGCGTACAATTACAGCCCCCTCGTATCCTGGCAATGCGAACATCGCTATGCCAGGATAGGCGTTGTCTGGAGAGATGCGCGTATAACGCAGTCCGCTTTCATCCAGGATGGACCATAGTTGCTGGTTCAAAGCCGTGATTTTGCGGTGGTTTTCCGCCTGGTGAGCCGCCCTGTCGCAGGCGACCTCGGCAAACAATGAAATTCCTATGGCATCCAGTGTGCCAGGGCGCCGGGCATTCTGCTGCCCGCCGCCGAACATAAGAGGCTTTATGGCAATTCCCTTCTTGACCACCAGCGCACCAATGGAAGCTGGCCCGCCGATTTTTCTTGAGGAAAGCGCCAGCATGTCGATTGATGCGCTGCGCCATGGAATGTCAATCTTGCAGAATGACTGCGCCCCGTCCACAAGAAGTATGTCATCCCCAATCTTTTTTCTCAATGCAATCAAGTCGTGGACACGCCCCGTTTCGCTTTCGATATGGCTGCTTGCAAATGCATTTCTGCTCTGGTTTTCGTTTTTGGGTAGCAATGTGGCTGGCTCGGCCAGGGCGGGATGGCTGCCTTCATTCAACGTGAGTTTTCCCAATGAGTTCAGTGCCAGGTTCAGTGCCTCTGTCACGCCAGAGGTCCAGATTATGGAAGCATTGTCAGCTCCCAGTATGCGCAGAATGCGCTCTTCAGCCAGCAATATCCTGCGTCTTGAGATTTCGGCGTATTTTGTGCCCCCATGGGGATTGTACGGGATTTCCCCGCAAAGCTGCGCAAACCATTCCGCCAGCCTTGGATGGGGCAATGCCGAGGCTGCCTCGTCAAAAAAAACAGGAGGAGCGCCTGCCTTGACAGGCGCTCCTCCTGGTAATGTACTTGACTGTGAGGTCACGTTAGCGCATCATTTGATTTCGTCTGGAATTGCGTTCTTCTTCTCTGCTGCCTTTGCTGCCTTGTTCTTGTTGATTTCCTCTTGGAGTTTTGCGATTTCTTCAGGATTGCTCTTCAGGTAAAGCATGCCGCTCTTCTGGTCGTAGGTGTACTGGCGCTTTGGATGAATCTGGTAGATTACGAAAAGTGCGTTTTCAATGATTGCATGTGCACGCTTGTAGTTGTCCTGCTGTGCCTTGAGTGCTTCTGCCTTCTTCTTGTCCTTTTCTTTCTTGATTGCTTCTTCAAGCTGTGCGATTCTTGCCGCGATTGCGCTCTTTCTGTTGACTGCTCTTGCGAATGTGTCGTTTACTGTTCCAACTTTGAGATAGATTGTGGATTTCACTTTGTCGTATTCATATTCCCTGCGGTTGCCGATTCCGAAAACCACGTCCATGTACAGGTTCAAAACTGCCAGCTGCTGGCGGGCATTTGCCAGATTGCTTTCCAGAATCTTCTTGTCGCTTTCGGAAACCTTGTTCAGCTTTGCTGATTCAGTGACAATGTAGGTGGCCAGCATTTGACGCTTGTTCAACGCCTTGGCAAAAGCCTGTTCCATCGAACCCAGGGATATCAGCTTTGTCTCTTCTTTCTTTGCTTCTGCCTTGTCTGCACCGAAAACAGCCGCCACTGAAACCAAAATTACCAATGCTAATGATTTAATCGACATTTAAGTCTCCTTTTTTTGAGTTGAATTAGTAAAAGAAAAATTGCGAAAATTTAAATGCAATCATTGATTTGTCAATGCTGTGACGTCTATTTCACTGTGGAAATGCTCTTTCGAGAGGTAATCAGGCAGCCCCCCTCTTGCAGGGACCAAAGGGACGAAGGGACGAAGGGACGAAGGGACGAAAAAGCAAAGAAGACAACGCTTGCTGCTTTCGTTTTTTGGTCCCTTCGTTCCTGCAACTACTTTTTGGAAGCAGGAGCAGGCTTCTTGCCGTCGGTGCCAGTCAGCACCATTTTGGGGATGTCCTCCCAGCGGCGTCCCTTCCATGGACGGAGGTGGTTCAGGGAGGTCAGCGTTTCCTGTGTAGGGCCATTGTCCGAATCGGACAGGTGCACGTCGATGCCGAAAACGGCGCCTGGTTTGACATCCGATGGCTTGATTTTGAATACCTTCCATGGAAAACGTGCCTCAAGAATGTAGCCGTCCTCTGTGAAGGAGGCTTCCACCTCCACGCCTTCCCATGGCTCGTTTGGCGGATACACCAGGTTGCCGCAGGCCTCCACATCCAGCACTGGGTCCCCTGTTTTTTCTGGTGAACCAGGCGTGAAGCCGAAAACATATATCGAGCCACCCGAGATGACGCCTTCGATGCCTTCCTTCAACCTGGGGACGAATGAGACTTCTATATGGTCCGTGTAGAAGAGCTTGCCTTCGTCCACGACGATTTTGTCGTCCACTGCTTCCACCAGCAGGTACAGGTAGTTCTGGTCGTAGCAAAGGGAAACTGAGCCAGACAGGTCGTCCTCTCCTTTCCAATTGTGCTTTCCCCAAAGTACATTCTTTTCCGTCACTGGTATTGAGGAGGGCACCCGTTCCCATTCCCTGTTGTCGCCGTCAACCACTGGCGGCGGGTCTGGCTTGAGTGGGCAGAGGAGTTCGACTCTTGGCGGCAATTTGGGCTTGGCGGCCTTTGCTTCCTGTGCAGGCAATGGCATGGCCAGAAGCGCTGCGGCCATGGCTAATATGAGGTATTTCATTTTCATTCTATGGTTATCCTTGGATTTTCAACAATGTCAACTGGCTTGTACTTGGGATTGAACCTGGCTGTATTGCTGAAGGTGATGGTGTTGCTTCCTTCTTGCAGGAAGTCGCTGATGTCCACCTTGAATTCAAATGGGTTTCTTGAGGGGAGGGAGGCAGGGCAGTATGTGTTCTCCGTGTCAATGGCGAAGCAGGCTGGCGAGTAGAACACCAAGTATGAATTGCTGCCGTAGAATCCGTATATCTTGCCAGTGGAGGATGTGAACTCCTTGCCTGGCTTCACAATCTGCTTTCCAGTCATGGTCTTGCCATTTACAGAGACGCTCAGGATATGCGCGTGACCTGCCAGCCTTGGGCCGTTTGCACGTGCCTGGAATTCCAGATACGCCTTCTTTCCTGCGGGGACGGCAGGTTTGTCAAAGGTGAACTTCTGGCTCTTGGCTTGCTCTTGAAGGAAATAGCGCTTGATTGCGCCCAGTGGAATTACATTTTCCGCTGCGGCATTGACGTCAACATTTTCGGGATATTGCTTCCAGGTGACTTTGCCATCCGCGCCAGTCACCGCCACTGCGAGGGCGCCGTATGCGGGAACTTCCAGTTTCTTGACAGCGGAGCCAGTCAGCTTTTCGTTGAGAAGTCTGCCGCGTATCGAGTGGTACACGCTGATTTCGCGGGCCTCGTCTCCAGCCACTTCGATGGTGGCGTTGCTTGTGCCCCTGTACAGGGAGATATCGTCAAATGTGCAGACACCTTCATTGTTGTAGTAGCAAAGATACAGTGTCATGGAAATGATGGGCTTGGACTGGACTGGTATCTCGTAGTAGCGGTACACCCAGTCGTGGTCCTCGTGGATGAATTCAAACACAGGCAGGTATTTGCTTCCTGCTTCGCCCTGCTTCAGTGATGCTTTGTCCCAGGAGGCATGCAAGGCAATGCCGCCGAATTTCTTGTTTTCAAAGTCACAGCCGTCTTTCTTGATGCGCATGGTGAGCAGCATTGGCTCGCCAGTCGCCACTGGCGGATTGAAGTTGATGCGCTGGTATGCGCCGCACTGCAAGGAGGGAACACCCTTGATTTGCAGGCAATGCTCGCCTGTGGCGCCTTCTATTTTGTCAAGGGATATCTGGCTTCCATCGGACTTTTGGGGAAGCTTGCCCCAGTACTTCATATTTTCCTCGAAGCCGCCGTTTTTGACCATGTTTTCCTGCTGTATCGGCTTGTCGGATGTGATTTTAATTACAGGTTCGGCGACTGCCGTTGCAATTGCCGCCATCGCGATGAAGACAAATGATTTTGAAAACATTCTTGATTTCCTCTTCTAATTGATGCTAATTCTATCTGTGGACAGTGGACTGTGGACTGTGGACAGTGGACAGTTGACAGTGGACTGTGGACAGTGGACTGTGGACAGTGGACTGTGGAAATGATTTGACTATTTTACAGTCAACTGTCAACTGTCCACTTATTTCTTGACAAGGGCGCAGGATTCAAATTCGCCCAGGACGATCTTGTAGAAGGTCTTGCCGTCCTTGACGGACTTTGGGGCCTCACGCTTGACCTCGTAGCCATTGGCGTCGAAGAAGTGCGCTTCCGCCTCTTCGTTGCCGCCGAAGCTGTAGTAGCCCGACTTGTCTGTCAGGATGCGTTCCTGTGCCAGGATGTAGCCATTGTGCAGTTCCACTGGTGTGGTTGGGAACATGTAGCGTGTCAGCGTGTAGTGTGTGAATGGTTCGACTTGCTGGTGATAGAAGTAGTACAGGCAACCGAAGTCCAGATGGCGCAGCATGTTCCTGTAGCAGTCCAGTTCGGTGGTTTCCGTGATGTGATCCCCCAGCCCGATTGGCGTGAAGAGGTGAACCTGGCTCAATGCGGAAACGCTGCCCGTCTCCACAAAGGCGCAGAACTTGTATTTCCTGAACACGTCAGTTATTGTGCGAGTGTATGGGCCGCCGCCGTTGGCGATGAGCATTTTCTTGTTTTCGCCCAGGTATTCCAGCATCTTCTTTCTCCAGGACAGGGACAGCAGCGGGACTGAGGACTTGAGCCTGACAAGCTGGTGCGTCCTGGGGTTGATGTCCCCTGAAAAGCCATCCCAAGGCTCGCCGTAGTGGAATTCGATTGCGCTGTATGTGAATTCATCCCAGAAAATGCCGTTGCAGCCGAGTTCCTCCACCAGTTCCTTCATGCGGCGTTCCTGCATTTTGGCCCAGTTGCTGCCTTCCACCAGATAGAACAGAGGAAGATTTGGATTTCTGTAGTCGGCCTGTGTACCGTCTGGCTTGAGGTGTTTTGCATCGTCGTACACGCCCTTGTCCATCTTCTCAATGTTGTCGATATGGACGTGGAAGTAGTGCATTACGGTGGCGCCTGGGCGCGCCTCCATTATCTTCTTGTGGAATGCCTTGTGCTCGTCAATCTTGTGGGTGTTCAACCAGGCCGAACTATGGCCGTATTCGGACATGGGCTTCTGCTTGACCGCGCCGCATGACACATAGTCCGCATCCTTGTAGTCCAGCCATTCCCTCAATTCCTCAACTGTGTTGTATGCGCCTTTCCTGAAGACGCCTTTTTGCTTCGTGGGGACGCCCTTGGGATATGGGGACAAGAAGGCGAAGCCCTTCTCCAATGTGTAGTTGACATTCAGGTAGCGGCGCATTGCGTTCACCACATCGTAGTAGTCTGATGAGGCAGACGGGAAAATGGCGAAACTCATTTCCACGCTTGCGCCTGGCGCCAGAACCAGTATTTCATCGGACAGGCCGTACAGCCCCCTTGCGCTGAAGGTCTTGATGTGCAGGCGGAAAATGTCACTGAGGGCCAGCAGCGTTATGGAGCCGCCTTCCTCTGGAACCACCATCACCGTGGAGTTGATGGAGTTTGTGGCGCCGCCGCGCTTGGTGTAGTAGCGGTTTCCGCAGAGGCGGTATTCCTTTACTTTGGGGACGCTGACATACTGGCGGTACATCAGCGGCAGCTTGTCCCCGCTGGTGTTTGTGAGCATGTCTGTCACCACTATGCATTCTGCCTCGCGGGTCAATTTCCGTTCCAGTTTGAAGCCAGTCGCCACGGCGCTGAGGGAATCTCCATCCACCTTGACAGAAGAGAAGCCCTCGTTGTTCTCCTCCTGGAGTTTGGCCCAGCCAGGTATCAGTGAATATTCGCCGACGACTACATGGCTGCGCTCGCCAAGTGTGACCTTGACTGCGCCGCCTTTGGTTAGATTTGCCTGATATGGCACGGGCTTCACATTCGCGGGGGAAATGTAGGGCAATTCATCTCCTGCGCAGAAAATGCAAAAGCCCAGAATTGTGAATGCAGCAAGCGAAAAAAGCGATTTCAATTTCATGTCTCCTTTATTTTTAGATGAATGACTCTTGATGATAACTACTCCCTTGTCCAGGCGATGTAGCTGCTGTACCCGCTGGCTTTCACCAGGTTGTGGTGCCCGTAGGAGCCCAGGTTGTCCGTCAGATATGCGTATTTGGGGTCCACGGAGGAACCCGCCGCATGCAAAGATGTGACATGCCCGTCAGTCCAGAGGACGTTGCCTGTGTCATTGTGTCGCCCATAGAAGTGCCAGGTGTTGTTGCTGGCTGGGTCGTACCTGTCCACGCAGATGTACCATCCCTTTGTGTTTTCATTGGTGGGGCCTGTCTCGCCGTTGACTATTGCCGTGGAGATGCGGCGCGTCTCAGCTGTCAGCACGGTTCTTGCAGGCTTTTTGAGCTGCACGTCCTTTGCCGGCTGCCACTTGGCCACGGCGTCGCTGGTGTATCTGACGCTGCTTCCTATGTTGTTGTAGTTGTAGCCATAGCTGATGTAGGTGGTGTCTGGGATGGCCTGGCTGGGGCATATCCATTGCGTTTTTTTCATTTCCTGGTGGGTTTCGCCCATGGAAAGGCCCATTGTGTGGGACAGGACAATGTACCAGTATCCGCCTGTAATGGTCGAAGCGCTGGAAGTTGCCGTGTAGTTGCTGCCGTTGCTTTTCGTGAAACGCTGGTTGATTAGGGGAGAATCGTTTGAGGTGCCTGCGACGCCGCTGTATGAAGGAAAGAAGCCGTCGTATGTGTCGATGTACATCATGAAGGCCGTGCCTATCTGTTTCTGGTTGTTGGTGCATGAGATGAGCCTGGCCTTTTCACGCGCCTTGCTCAATGCGGGCAGCAGCATTGCCGCCAGTATGGCGATTATCGCTATCACCACCAGCAACTCAATCAATGTGAAATTGCGTTTCATTTGCTTCTCCTTTTTGTTTGTTTTCCCAAAAGAATTACATTTCGCCTTAATTATACCAAAAAAGAATGCCTAATGCAAGGGGAAAGGCACGATTTTTTTAGTGGACAGTGGACTGTGGACTGTTGGGGCTTGCCTCTGGCGTGGCACAGGTTATGTGGGCGCCGAGGCGGCGCCCACTCAGGTTGCCTTGGCGGGAACGGCATTCTTGGCAGTAA
>JAFYGL010000100.1 GCA_017543165.1 Victivallales bacterium
ACAGCCGTCATAGAGCGTCCCATAGAGGCGCATGTCACGGTAGCCGCACATGCCGATTAGCGCACCACGCAGGGCACGGCTTGCGGCGGCGGCCTTCAGGTAGTCGGCGGCCTCGTCCCAACGTGGCACCTGGTCCTTGAAGTTCACCAGATACTTGAAATTGAAGCCCATCTCGCTCATGGGGAGGCGCAGAGCCGTCGTGCCCGCCTGGTCCGCCGTGGTGACGAAATGGCCGTTTTCATACCAGCCGCTCAATCCCCACAACAGCATTGGCTTGTGCTTGAAAGGCTCGATAGTGCGGATGACTGCCCAGGTGGGTATCCATCCTGCCACGCACAGCACCAGCACATCGAAATCCATCTTGCTCAATGCGGCTGTTGCGGCGGCCGCCAGGTTGCCCGCTGGGTCGTCATTGACGATGGGGGCCTGCATGACTGTTATGCCTCTTTTCGCCAACTCGTCGGCTGCGACTTTGCAGCGTGGCGCAATGAATTCTGGAGGTGTATTGACTTCACCGAAGCCTACAAATGCCGCTTTTGGGGTGATTTTGCTGTTCTGCATTTTTTTTTTCTCCTGGATTATGATTTTCTAAGAAGCACAGCTGATTCAAAATGGGCTGTGGCTGGAAACATGTTGAAGGTGCCCGCCTTGACTGGAACGTATGCGCCATTGGCGCAAAGTGTGTTCAGGTCGCGGGCGAGGGTGGTGGGATTGCAGGAAACGTACGCCACGATGGATGGCTTGAAGTCCAGCAATGCAGTCAGCACCTTGGGCAGGCAGCCTGTTCGTGGCGGGTCCAGTATGACCGTGGTCTCTGAGCATTTCACATTGGCGAGGCAGTTTCCGAGTAGCGCTTCTGTATTTCCAGTGCAGAAGCGGGCCTTTAGTCCAAGCTGCTCATGGTTGTATTTCGAGGCGGCGATTGCCTGCTCGTCGTTTTCAATTACGGCGCGATATTGGAAGGCATTGCCCAATGCAAGCGAAAATGTGCCAACGCCAGCGTATGCATCTATGAGCGAGCGGTTTTCATACTCAAGAAGCCAGTTTTTAAGCGTGGAGAAAAGCATGTCCGCCGTGGCTGGATTGACTTGCCAGAAACTGCCCACTGGCACGCTGACTTCATTGCCCAGCAGCCTTTCCATGAACCACTTGAGTTTCGCGGAGGCCCGTCCAAGATAGGAGGCGGTTTCGCCGCGTGAATCTGTCCTTAGCGTGAGGGTGTAGGGATGCCTTCCCCTTGGATATTTCATTGCCTTCGCCTTCTGTATTTCTGCGGGGAGGCGCTTGTTTATGCTGTCCATCGCCAGGGGGCATTGCTTCAATGGGAAGAATGTTGCATTGTCCCTTTCGCAGAAGCCATAGCTTAGGCCTGCTGTGCCCTGGAATGGCTCCAGGCGCAGTTTGTTCCTGTAGCCATAGCGGGTGGATGACGCCTGCATTGCCTCAGGCTCGGGAAAATCCTGCAATTTGCCGATGCGCTGCATTATGGTCTTGAACTGTGCGCTCTTCTGCTGGCATTCTGCATCGTATGTGAGGTGCTGGTATGCGCAGCCGCCGCAGCGACCGTAGAATGGGCACACTGGCTTGTCACGCAGGGGCGAAGCCGTCTCAAGTGAACGTATCACGCCTCGGCAGAATGACTTTTTGGCCTCGGTGATTTCCACTGTGGCGATGTCGCCTGGCGCAGAGAATGGCACAAAAAGAATCTCGCCGTCAGGCAGGCGCGCCACTCCGTCGCCGCCGAAGACGGTTTCGAATATCTCCACTCCCTTTATGATGTTTCCTTCATTTTGCATGGTTTTATTTTAACTTGGCTTTTTTCTGCCCCTGCATCATGATCGCGGTGAAGAAGTCCCCCGCCAGAGCGTAGCATTTAACAAACTCAACATTCATATCGACTTTTATGTTTATCGCCTCTGGCAAGTCCCCTTGGGCAAAGGCAAGTTTCTCGTTGCCGACGCCAAGGGCGTTTATGAAGAAACTTTTGCCGTTGGAGGCGAAAGTCATGCAGCAGGGAAGCATTTCCTGGGGCAGGCGGATGTTCTTCAATTCCTGTTTCTTGTGAAGCACCGAAACAACAAGGCCGCCAGTATGCATGTTGGAACGGACTTTCATTGAGATGTCATTGCCTATCTTGTAGAGCACGTGGCCCTCTTGGCTAAGGCTATATAGCTTCATTCCCAAGCCAAATACGGCCTTCTTCTTGTCGCCAAGGAAAACATACGGCCTGTATTCCGCATGTATCGACTGGCCTGCCGTGTATTCCCTGTTCATGCCTGGCTGGGCTGGCGGCATGAACTCCGTCTTCATGGACGGGTCGCCCTTGACGAGATAGTTCTCCACCACCAGTTGCTTTTCCATGTTCTTCAGCGTGTCAGGCCCGCACAATGCCAGCCTTGGATATTTGCTTACGCCGCTCTGGAAGTGTATTACGATGAGGTTCTGCCCTTTGTGGAGCCTGGCATTGACTTTGTAGTTGTCATAATATACATCGTTGATGCCCCTGCAATTTCCTTCTTCCATGGTATCAAGTATGCAATTGCCATTGACATACATGCGCATGTAGAAATCCGCCCCCGCGCCAATGGTGTAGTCAATATCGGCGGGTGAATACAGGTAGGCGTAAAGAACGGCGTTGTTTCGTATTCTGGGCTTGGCGAATTCCGTGTTGAATTTAATGAAGCCGTCTTCCAGTGGCATCAGTTTCCAGTGGTTGGAATGAATTTGCTCTGGAATCATGTCTATGGGGAAGTCCAGGTTCTCCATGTCCTGGTTGAATACGAATACGTTCCACTCGCTGGGGAATGGCAGGCTTGACGCAATGCCGTTGTTCTCGATTGATGCAATGCAATCCTTCAGGAATATCTCGCTTCCCTGGTGCAGTTCCAATATGGGCAGTATGTTTTCAACCTCGCCCCGCAGGGTGCTCTCAACGGGAATGATGCATTCAATGTCACTCCAGTTTTTCTTAAGGTCTATGTGCACGGTTTGTTTTGAATAGCCGCACCAGCGCCCCTTCTTGTCCAGATATTTCAGTTTGAGTACGGCATCCCCCTGGCCCTTTGCCTGAGCCCGCAGCATGAAGTCGTCCCCAGACTTTGCCTTCATGCCTTGTTCTGCCTTCAATGCCAGGCCGCTTTTGGAAATTACCTTGCCCACGTGAAAGCCGTCCTGGCCTGATTCCACCACTGGCAGGGGCTTGTATTCCTTCCACTCCATAGGCGTCCAGGACGCTATGTCCAGGGCGCAGGCTGCCGAGGCGGCAAGCAGCAGAATAAACTGCGTTGTCGCCTTGGTGATTTGATGAATTGCAGGGGGATAGGCCACTTTATTTCTCTGCTTTGCAGCAATCGCATTTGCAGCAGAACAACTTTGTCAGAACTGTATAAACCACCACCGCGACAATCATTCCGTTGATGGCTGTAAGGCCGCACTTGACGAAGTTGGCAACTGCCACGCCTGCTGCCCATGCAATTATTGCCTTGGCGTTCACGACCGAAGATGATATTTCCTCCTTGGCAAGATATTTCTTGCGCTTGAAGAAGAAGTAGTCCGCCATGAGGACTGCGCCGATGGGGGGCAGGGTGGTGTTCAGCATGCTGAGCCAGCCGCAGAAGTTGTTGTACAGCCATACTGCGAAGACGGTGCCAAGCGCGCCGTTGAAAAGCACCATGTACTTTTTGGGCAGGCCAGTGATGTTGGCAAGGCCAAGGCCAGATGTGTAGAGGGCGTTGTCGTTGGTGGTCCAGATGTTGAGGCCAAGTACGATGATGCCAGGCACCAGCAGGCCTTGGATGACCATGACTTCGGAGATGTCGTTGGTCTTGTAGAACATGCCGCCAACTGCGCCGAAGATGAACATAAGCGAGTTGCCGATGAAGAATGCGATTGCGGTTGTGGTGATGGCGGTTCTCTTGTTGTTGGCGAAGCGCACGAAGTCAGGCGTGCAGGTGCCGCCTGAAATGAAGGAGCCCACGCCCATGGCCACAGCCACTGGCAGGGTGATTGCCACGCTTGCCTCTGGCGCATAGTTGCAGAGCGTGTTCCACGCGCCTTCATTGTCGCAGAAGACCTTGAGTGCGGAGAAGCCGCCGCCGAATGCGATTGCGGGCACGGCGACTATTGAGATTATGGCAAGTGCCTTGATGCCGAAGTAGGCGGATGAGGTGAACGCAATGCCAGAGATGAGCACTGGTATCCAGATTGGGCAGTTGATGCCTTTCGCCGCAAGCCATTTCTGCACTGGGAACGCGAACATGGCGACGCCTACGCCGAACCAGCCGACCTGGGTGAAGCCCAGCAGGAAACTGGGAAGCCAGCTGCCCTTCACTCCGAAGCTGTTGCGGGCAAGAAGGTGCACGGAAAGACCTGTCTCAGAGGCCATCAATGCCAGCAGGGATGTGTAGATGCCCAGGATGATGTTGGACAGCAGCACTGCCGAGACGAACTTGCCAAGCGGCAGGCCAACGCCCATTTGCTGCCCGGTCCACATCGAGGCGGAGAAGAATGTGAAGCCCAGCATGATGACGAACATGGCCCAGAAGCCCTTTCTGTTTTGTTCTGGCACTTGAGTCTGGGCAAAATCATAGTCTTGAGACATTTTGCGTTTTCCTTTTTTGTTTTTGGTGTTGTATTTACTAGAGTGGAAAATCAAAGTGCGTATGGCTGCATGCGGTTGATCTGCCGCAGTGCAAGTTCCTTCAGCGTGATGCCTTCGGGAAAACGGCTGGCATCCAGTTCGGGGAAGCGCTGCTCCAGGTATTCCAGGAATGTCACGCCAGACGCCACCAGGTCCAGCACCTGCTTCCAGTAGTTCAGAACGTCATTTGCATATTCCCTTACCCAGAAGGCACGTGAACCTGCATCGTAGATAGTGCAGCGTTCCAGCGGATATGCTGGGTCCTCGTATTGGGATTCGATGAATTCAGGCGCCATTTCCGAACCGCCCCTGAGCAGGTCCGTGCCAGTGAGGCGTATGCTCAATTTGCTGTGCAAATCAGGCACCAGGAAGCATCCTTCCAAAAAGACCAGTGTCGTGCTTTCATAATCCGGGAAATTCTGCCTGCATTGCGCATCCACTTCCTTGAGTATGTCCAGAGCCTTGTAGCCGCCGTACGTGAAGAAGAGTATGCTTTTCAGTGCGACGTTCTCGTTCAATGCGCTTTTCACCAGTTCGCCCAGTGCGTATTTGAGGCTGGTGCCAGTGGCGACGACATCCCCTATTACTAGTCGTGCATCAGCAGGGAAATATACCTTCCTGTATGCGTTTTCCGTGATGTGCCATTCCTCTGGATCCGCCGTGTCCCTGGCTCTTTGGGCTGAGATGAAGCAGGTTGTGTGGGCTTTCCAGCCAAAGGCCTCAGAAAGCGCATCCCTCAACCCGAAGTTAAGCCCGCCGCGCAATATGTTTATGACTGCTGTGTTGTTCTCCGTCAGCTTGAAGTCCCCCGCCTTGAGGATGCCTGCGCATGCTTGTTTCAGCAGGCTTGTGTAGTCGGTCCCCAATACCCTGGGGTCGTTGCAAATGCTTCTTGTCTGCGGGGAGGTGGCTATGAGGCAGCGTAAGTTGCCTTCCTGTTCCCAATCATAAAGCCTGACGTCGTCAATTGAATTGAACAGCTTCAACATTGTTAATTGCCCTCTTGGGTTAAGTCCTCAATCGGGAACGCTAATTTATCCAATTCCAATGATATTTCAATGTGGCTATGGTAATTTCACCACAGATATCCCATAACTTTTACAAGGGACTAAAGAGACCAAAGGGACTAAAGGGACTAAAGGGACTAAATTTCTTGTTTTTCGTCCCTTCGTCTCTTCGTCCCTTCGTCCCTTCGTCTCTTCGTCTCTTCGTCCCTGAAAATAGCCATCCCAATAGGGAACAGAGCGGGGCAGAAAAACACAAAATCTGACAAAATCACTTTTCCAAATCAAAGGAATATTCCACCTTAGGATTTTCTCCATCAATACTGTTTTGAAAAGTTATGGGATATCTGTGTAATTTCACAGATATCCCATATTTTTTGTAGAGATGACTTCACCTAATGAATGCTGCGCCAGTCGTGCGCCTTGCGATAGCCCGTAAGTAGCGACGGCCTTAGCGAAGCGTACCTCGCCGTCGCGCCAAGAGGCATGCATCTCGTTGCTAAAAGCACACATCTGGCATTGGACAATAGTAGCGACAATTCGCCCTTGGTGCGACGGCGAGGTAC
>JAFYGL010000101.1 GCA_017543165.1 Victivallales bacterium
AACAAGCAGCGAAAGCAACGAATAGAGGTGCCAGGCCAAGCCTTGCCAATATCAATCAGTGAGGCATTACTGCCCCGAAGTAAATCTCACAGAAAAAAGTTTCATTTTGATATTGGAAATGGGAATTATGCGTTATATTTCCGCAATTTTACATTATGTATAGAAAATCATAGGAGAAACGATAATGTTGAAGGACAATCTCACGGGCAAGGAGTTTGACGCCTTTGTGGCGGGGCCAGGCGTGGTTCTTGTGGATTTGTACGCCACCTGGTGCGGTCCCTGCAAGCGTCAGGGCATGGTGCTGGAGGAAATGGCAGGCGAGAATCCTGCATTGAAGATTGGCAAGGTCAATGTGGATGACGAGCAGGAACTGGCGGTGCGTTTCCAGGTCAACGCGATTCCTGCCTTGCTTATTTTCAAGGACGGGCAGTTGAAGAAGAACTTTGTCGGATTGCAGTCCAAGCAGACTTTGCTTGATGCAATTGCAGAGGCATGATTTATAACGAACAATAACAACAATCATCGGAGGATTGGGTAAAATGGAGAAAGTGCGCATTGGTGTGGTAGGCCTGGGTGTAATGGGTAGTTACCATGCGGACCAACTGGTGAAAGGCGAAGTCAAGAGGGCGGAACTCACGGCGGTTTGCGACATTGACGCCAAGAAAATGGAGCCTTACAAGAAGAATGCAAAATGCTTCGCCAAGAGCGAGGACCTGCTGCGCAGCGGCCTGGTGGACGCAGTCATCATCGCGACGCCGCACTATTTCCACACCACCATCGGCATTGACGCGTTCAGCCTGGGGCTGCATGTGCTGACTGAAAAGCCAATCTCCGTGACAAAGTACGACGCGGCACGCCTCATCGACGCATACAAGAAGGCCCGCAAGAAGAATCCGGACATCAAGTTCTGCGCCATGTTCAACCAGCGCACGGATCCCTGCTACCAGAAGATACGCCAGCTGGTCAAGTCTGGCGAACTGGGCAAAATCCAGCGCTCCAACTGGATCATCACCAATTGGTTCAGGACCGAGACATACTACCGCTCTGGCGGCTGGCGCGCAACATGGGCAGGCGAAGGCGGCGGCGTCCTGGTGAACCAGTGCCCCCACCAGCTGGATTTGTATCAATGGATTTGCGGCATGCCCTGCGCGGTTGTGGCAGTGGGCGGTCTTGGCCGTTATCATGACATTGAAGTCGAAGACGATTGCAGCGCGTTGCTTGAATATGCGGACGGCGCAACTGGATGCTTCATCACCACTACGGGCGAGGCCCCTGGAACAAACCGCTTCGAAATCGCAGGCACAAGAGGGCGCATCGTGCTGGATACGCTCCCCGAAGGACGCAAGCTCAGTTTCCTGCGCAATGTGACGGACAGCCTTGAAGTCATCAAGAACTCCAAGTACGGCTCATCCGCCCCAGAAGCGTGGGATGTGCATATCCCGCTGCCAGGCGGCTACGGCGGCGCGCACTTGCAGGTCAAGCAGGATTTTGTGGACGCAATCCTGGACGGCAAGGAATTGCTGACGCCTGGCGAGGAAGGCATCAATGGCGTGGAACTGGCAAACGCAATGCAGTTCTCCTTGATGACAAAGACCAGGGTGGAACTGCCAATGGATGCAGCCGCATACAACAAATACCTGAAGAATCTGGTTAAGAAGTCCACCTTCGTCAAGAAGGAAGTCGTCGAGAACAAGGGTGACTTTGCCAGCACATCCACAAAATAAGATGCTGTTGTTCATTGCCAGATGCGTCGAATAGGCATATTCATACTGTTGCTGGTGTTTGCAGTTTACGCTGGCGTCCGCGAGACGCCAGCGGTGACCGCCGTGCGCAAGGCACTGCCCAGCGTGGTCAGCATAGGCGCGGAAAGAACTGCGCTGGCGGACGATCCCTACGTCACCAGATTGCAGGACTTTTTTGCCCAGTTCATGAGGCCGCGCCGCACTGTCCAGGAATATTCTCCACTGGGCAGCGGAATTGTTGTTGACGAGGCAGGGCTGGTGCTGACCAATTGGCATGTGGTCAAGGCGGCGGAAGGGCGCCTGCAAATCAACCTGAAGGATGGTGTGAAATGCGAGGCCGCACTCATTGGCTTTGATGTGAACAGCGACCTCTGCCTGCTGCAGATCGTCGGCAATGAAAAGAACCAGCGTTTTGAGGTCGCCAGTTTTGCCAAGGCGGATGACCTCCTGTTGGGGGAGACTGTGCTTGCACTTGGGAATCCCTACGGCCTGGAGCATAGCGTTTCCCAGGGCCTGCTCAGCGCTGTGAACCGCAGCCTGGGCGAAGGAACCGAATACAACGACATGCTTCAGACCGATGCGGCAATCAACCCTGGCAATTCAGGCGGCCCGCTGCTGAATCTGGAAGGCGATGTTATCGGCATCAACCAGGCAATGCGCGGGCATGCGCAGGGTATCGGCTTTGCAATTCCTGTAAAGCGCATCGAGAGTTTCCTCTGCCAGTGGCTTGCCCCAGAGAGTTTCTCTGGCTGCACTCGGGGCTTTTCAATAGGCGGCGATGCAGACGGCGTCTTCGTGGCAGCGGCCAGGGAAGGCTCGCCCTTGAAAAAGGGGGACAGGATACGCAGGCTGAATGGCAGGGCAATCTCCAGACCGCTGGATTTTTGCAGGGCAAGCTGGAAACTTGCCGAAAATGACAGCCTTGAACTGCAATTGGAAGACGGCCGAAAGGTAAAACTCGCGCCAGCCAAAATGGATGACCGTGCAATAGTGGAGCGCAGGATTGGCATGGGCTTGCAAAAGTTGACGCCAGCCCTCTGCAAGGCACTGGGCATTCCTGAAGAAACAAAGGGACTGGTGGTTTCGGACCTTTTCCAGGAAAACGAGTACCGCATTGAAGACCAGGGATGGCGGGAGAACATCGGCAGGGGCGACATACTCCTTGCCGTGGAGGGCAAACGGCTCAACTCGCTGGCTGAACTGGCAAGCATACTGCGGGAAAAACGTAGCGGGCAGATGTTGACGGCTGACTTCGCCGCGCTGGACATGGCACGGCGTTATGTCCGCTATAAGGCCAGGCTCATTCTGAAATGAGTTTATTATGGGAGGATTAGATGAAGATTTCTGACATTTTGATGATTTTCTGGCTGGCGGTCCTGATGTACTTCCTGTCCGCCTTGATTTTGCCCACTCAAAGGGAAATCAGCGAAAAGCAGGCGCGTCTTGAGGCGATGCGCAAGGAAATGGCGTCGATGGAGCAGGAGCTGGGCAAACTGTCAAAGGAGACAGCCGAACTGCAGAATGGCAATCCCTACAGGATGGTGCATGTGGCCAGGGAGACTTTCAATTTCTGCTACCCTGGGGAGAAAATATACCAGTTCCCTGAGAAGATAAAATAGAAAGACAATTGATTTTGACAATACAATTTTAGGAGAATGTAATGAGTTGGATTGATTGGTTGATTACACTGGTGCCATTTTGCTTTGTGATGTGGCTGGGCTTCTATGTGAAAAGGTATGTGACTGGCATATCGGATTTCATTGCCTGCGGGCGTATCTGCCACAGATATGTAATCACCAACCAGGTGCTGGCCAATGCGCTGGGCCTTGTCACCCTGGTCTCATACGTGGAAGTGCATTACAAGACAGGTTTCGCCCTGGCGTTCTGGAGTTCCCTGTCCCTGCCGCTTTCCATTACATTGTCCCTGCTGGGCATTGGCACATACCGCTTCAGGGAGACCCGCTCCTTGAGCGTGGGCCAGTTCCTGGAAATGCGCTACAGCCGCTCACTGCGCATTTTCGCCAGTTTCCTCCGCTCAATCGCCGAAATGCTGGCGAACATGATCATGCCTGCC
>JAFYGL010000102.1 GCA_017543165.1 Victivallales bacterium
CTGTACTACAGGTATTTCTGGGGTCCAGCCGCCGCGCCAATGAAGCGTTTCTGCGAAACACAGCAAAATGCCTGGGAAAAGAATACCGTGAAAAAGAGTGGAGATACCACCTACGGCAAATTCACGGGAAAAGAACTGTATGAAGAGATTTATCCAGCAAGTGTCGTGAAGACAATGAATGACTGCTTCCAGGAAGCGAAGAAACTGGCGCCAGAAGGCAGCATCTACGCAAAGCGTCTGGATTGGATATACATGGGCTATC
This sequence comes from Victivallales bacterium, assembly GCA_017543165.1. The sequence continues at coordinate 263 of JAFYGL010000102.1, forward strand.
TCAAGGCATTCTTCGAGAATGCCGAGGCCTACGCCAAGGAACTAAATTATTCAAAGGACATAGTTCTTTTCAACCAGGACGTGGAGCCTGTCATTGATGGCAAGCTGGACGATGATTTCTGGAAAGTGCTTGAACCACATTCGTTCCAGAAGAATGATTCGCCTTTGCCAGCCGCATACGGCACGAACTTCAAGGTTGGCGTCACAAAGGACAAGTTGTTCTTCGCAGTTGAGGCAAGTGACCCACATGCGGCAAGCCAAAAACTAGATTCCAGAACCCACGATTCGACAGATGTGTTTGCGGATGATTCCATCGAATTCTTCATCAAGCCAGGCAACAAGGCAGGCAAGAAATTCTTCAATGCCACCATCAATCTTCTGGGTGTGGTATTGGACTATGTGGCTGGGGACCGCAAATTGGACGTCAGTTACGAATCAGGAGCCGAAGCCAAAATTATCCGTGGAGAATCTGGCTACACAATGGAAGTCGCAATACCTCTGGAGAACCTGGAAATACCAGAAAATGGCGTCTTTGGCCTGAATGTCTGCCGCAACAAGAAAAGCGGCGTGGGCGAGGTGCACGAACTCTCATGCTGGAACTGCACATACGGCCCATTCTGGAATTTCTCCAATATGCCAAACGTAACGCTTTCCGCAAAAGCCGATGCATTTGCAGAGGATTTCAGCAAGGAGAAAAAGCCGTACATTGGCATTCGCACAATGCCAAATGACAAGACGGGCCCAATGGTCAAGGAAGGCGCACACTACGAATACAAGGACGGCGTCATTTCCCTGTTCTTCAAGTTGACAAAGGACAATTACAGATACGACTACTGTTCCTTCAATGTACCCATGAAAAAGAATGTTGCCAATGGCGCAAAGTTCATAGACATACGCTTCAAGAATCCAGATGAAACTGTCACGCATACAATCACCTGGAGTTATATGGGTGTCGATGGCAAAACACATGGCGACTGGATGCGTTTCTGCAATTATGAAAAGCATGTCGATTGGCGTGTCCGCACAATTGATATCCAGAATGACGGGCATGGCGCACAAACCAGAAAGAAGAATGGCAAGGAGCCATTGCCAGAAGCACAATCCTTGCAGGGAATACAAATCTACAGTTCACCCAAACACGATGGCATCGAACGCAAAATCGACATAGACTACGTTAGATTCTACAAATAAAATCTCTGCATAACAGCAGCCGCATGGAATCTTCACGTCCTGACGCGCAAATGGACGCCCAGCTATGCAAGCATACCCTTGTCGCCAAAGATGTTTTGGCTGCTAAACTCGCTGAATGCGCCCGAGGCAAGCAAGTTGCTGTATTGCTCGCTCCCGTCATCGCCGAACTTCAGCGTAACATCGGCCACGCCAGAAACCTTTACCGACTTGTCACCGTCTGTATAGGTCAGCGTTCCGGCATTCCACTTGCTTTCGTCGCCTTCCTGGAACCAAAGTGTGACCTTGCCATTCGCCAGTTGCTCAATGGTGTCCTGCCCCCAGTTGCCTCCAAATACGAAAATGTCGTCACCCCCGCCGCCGTGTAGCGAATCATCGCCAGCACCGCCGACAATGACATCGTTTCCGCCAGCACCGACTATGCGGTCGTTGCCCGCATCACCGAAGAGCCTGTTCTCGCCATTGTTGGCCCAGAGCACATCGTCACCATCGCCGCCATGAACTGTCATGCCCTCGCCGACGTATGCAAACCTCTGGCTCGTCAGGTCAACCACATCATCACCCGCACCAGCATGGATCTCATCGATTCGCGACAGACGTGCCTGCGCAGCAAACGCATCGGGATATGCCGAGTAGATGTCGTCCACAAACAGGGCATCGCCATTCGCATCATCGCTAAGCAACAGGATAGTGGCGTCATCGGAGCCTGCAAAGACATCTTCTATGCGGTTCTTGCCAGAGAGCATCGCTGTCTCGCCAGTTCCTGTCCAGTCGCCCATGCCCACATGCCTTGCATGATAGTCGGATTCCCATTGGCCGCGCACCGTTGCCAAAACAAGCTCCGCCATGCCATTGCTTTCGCCAACGTATGCGGTAGCCGTCTCTTGTGCGATGCCCTGAATCACCAATGGCTCTTCAAACACGCTCCACACATCCGACTGGTTCGGCTTGACGGCGATGGAGACCTCGCCTGAAGGCATGTTTAGAAGTTCTACGCCCGTTTCAGCCAGTTCATGCAACGCCAATCTGCCGCTCTCGTTGTCCAGGCATACGTCATATCTCTGCGACCAGAGTGCTGTGGCGTCTTCACTCCAGTTGAAGAATGCCGTCCCGTCAGCATTCGCCTGGCTATTCATTGCTGTCACAAGAACGTTGAAGGCATCCACCGTGTATTCATCTGAAACTGCAACATTCCCCGCAAGGTCGAGCATCTGGAACTTCACCACGCCATTTTGGATGACTGTGAAGGTATTGCCGTCCAGCTCCTGCCATTCCCCATTCATCCAGGAATACAGGCACTGCGCAAGCTCCTCGCTGGTTGTCAGCGAACCCATGACTGTTCCGTCATTGGCGGGCGTTCCAATCTCCACATTTGTCACATAAGGCTCAATTGTGTCGATGTTCTCGACTGCAAATGCCTCGCTGACGGCCTCGTTGCCCGCCGCATCCACTGCCTTGAAGATGACGCTGCCGTTCTCATTGAAAACAACGCCATTGGTATAATCCAGCCAGCTCTGGCCTCCATCCAGCGAGTACTGCTTCACTGCGGTATCTTCGCTGAAGACTGCTGTCACTGTCACAGACTGGTTCGTTGGCGCCGTGGTGCTTGCGGATGCGACAGGTGCGTCTGGTGCGACCTTGTCTATGTTCTCGACAACAAATGCCTCGCTGACGGCCTCGTTGCCAGCCGCGTCCACTGCCTTGAAGATGACGCTGCCGTTCTCATTGAAGACAACGCCATCTGCATAGTCCAGCCAGCTCTGGCCTC
>JAFYGL010000103.1 GCA_017543165.1 Victivallales bacterium
AATGGCGGAAACCGATGATGTCCTCAAAGGGGTCAGAGTAATAGACAGTGGTCGCGTCATGGGCGGGATGGGTCACACCCCAGATATCAACCATCCACATGACCATGGACGGGTTCTTGAGTTGGTTGATTTTGCGACGGCGGTAGTTCGTGTCGGTCAAATGCGTGGCGTTGCCGTTGCCCACAGTCATGTTCACACCATAGCTGGTGGGCTTGCTGTTGGGACGGATGTCCGATGGGCAATGGATAGGCGTGCCTGACCCCTTCCTCGCCCAATCGCAGACATGCGAACTGCCAGCCGACGTGTTCAGCGGAAACACTCCCTGACGGGCCAGGCCGTTGAACCACTCTCCCTGGTTGATGAACAAATGGGGAATGCCATAGTCCTCGTTCTCGTCAATGTACATCGCATTGTACGTCCCCAGGCCTTTGAGATTGTTGACGCAGGAGATGCCGCGCGCCTTTTCGCGTGCCTTGCTGAGAGCAGGCAACAGCATCGCGGCAAGAATGGCGATGATGGCGATGACGACGAGCAATTCGATCAAAGTGAAGAATCGGCGGTCTTTCATTGTTGTTCTCCAGTTCGTTTGTTTTTGTTTCATTATGAAATCATTGAGGCGCAATCTTGACAGCTGTCATCACTGATGCCTGAGAAGGTGCATGAATTCACATTGGAAGTCAGGATCCAGGTTCAAAAATGGGGCAAGTTCACTGTACAGGCGACGGTGCCCCTGCTCATTGGGATGAAGTCGATTGCCCATGAGCAGAACCAGTTCTCCCCTGTATTTGGAGGCCATCGAGGCTTTCCACAGACTGTAATGGTCCACGCATGGAATGTCCATGTCCCTGGAGATTTCGACAATGGCCGCCATGAATTCAGGCATTTTAGGTGCGGTGGCCAGTTCCTCGGTTCCGTTGGTCATGTTTATGATGGGCTGTGACGTGCGCGTTATCACGTAGCATCCCGCCCCTTTGAGCATCTCCAGCAATGTCCTGTAATCCTGTTTGAAGTCCTCCAGCGGCCTTGACTGCAATGCGTCATTCAGGCCAAACGCCACAATCACGATGTCAGGATGGAAATCAAGGACATCGCTGTTCACGCGCCTCAGGGCGTCCGCCGTATTGTCTCCGCTGACTCCGCTGTTGATGATCACTCGTCTGCCGAAGAAATCGCTGCCATTGCAAGCCAGCATGGACAGCCAGTTTCTGCCGAAAGACCAGTGGTTGAAATCCGTGTTTGAATCACCAAAGCCAACCAGTCTGATGTTCTTTTGCCTGAATGATTCCAGTGTCGGCGCCATTGTTTTTTCTCCTTCCATGTTGATGGTTATTCTGGATGTGCCCTTTGGCAGGTCGATGATCGCAAAATCCAGATCGCCGATTTTACGTGTGCTGCATTCGATAACCTTGCCATCCAGATGAACTGTGCTCTTCGCCTTCGGAAGCCAGACAAGGGCCTGCGCGGGAAGCACGGTGTTGGCCGTGAGCGCATACGAACTCTCGTTGGTTTTCACGTCGCCGACGAGCGTATTGCCAAGCACGTCTGGCTGCCAGAAGG
>JAFYGL010000104.1 GCA_017543165.1 Victivallales bacterium
AAACATGACCTCCATACCAGGCGTATTCGCGGGCGGAGACATCGTACTGGGCGCTGCAACAGTCATCCTCGCCATGGGCGAAGGCCGCCGCGCAGCAGCAGGCATCTGCTCCTATCTAAAATAACACAGCGCAGAGGCATGGTTCTTGAGGGACCAAAGGGACGAAGGGACCAAAGGGACATTCACTACATTGTCCCTTTGGTCCCTGAAGAACCATGCCTCTGCGCTGTGTTGGTTAGCAGTCGTAGCTGAAGGAGCCGTCTTTGTACTGCACCTTCAGTGTCTTGCCTTCGCAAAGCGTGCCCGCCACAATCATTCTGGAGACTGGATTCTCCAGGCGGCGTGTAATGACACGCTTCAGTGGACGCGCACCGTACACGGGGTCGTAGCCTTCCTCGGCAAGCGCCTGCTTTGCCTCGTCGCTGATTTCCAGCCCTATGCGCTGCGCTGCAAGCCTCTTGGCGAAGGCCTGTATCTGCAACTCAACAATGGCGGAAATGTGCTTTTTCTCCAGGCGGTGGAACACCACTATGTCGTCAAGCCTGTTCAGGAACTCTGGGCGGAACGCCTCGCGCAACTTGGCCATCACGCGGTCGTGCATGGCGTCGTAGTCCTTGCCGTCGCTCTCGATGATGTCCCTGCTGCCGATGTTGGAGGTCATTATGATGACGGTGTTCTTGAAGTCCACCAGCCTGCCCTGTGAATCGGTCAGCCTGCCATCGTCCAGCACCTGAAGCAGAATGTTGAACACATCTGGATGCGCCTTCTCGATTTCATCGAAAAGCAGCACGCAGTATGGACGGCGCCGCACGGCCTCCGTCAACTGGCCGCCTTCTTCATGGCCGATGTATCCTGGAGGTGCGCCGACCAAACGCGACACGGTATGCTTCTCCATGTACTCGGACATGTCGATTCTCACCATTGCCCGTTCATCGTCGAACATGGACTGGGCGAGCGTCTTAGCCAGCTCGGTCTTGCCCACGCCTGTGGGGCCAAGGAATATGAAGCTGCCGATTGGCCTGTTGGGGTCTTTCAAGCCAGCCCTTGCGCGCAGGATTGCCTCGGAGACCGCCTCCACTGCATCCTCCTGGCCAATGACACGCTTGTGCAATTCCACATCCAGTTTCAGCAGTTTTTCACGCTCGCCTTCCATCAGTTTTGCGACTGGAATATGGGTCCACCTGCTGATGATTTCGGCAATGTCCTCCTCATCGACCTCTTCCTTGAGCAGCCTGTCTTCCTTAGCCGCCTTGATACGGGCTTCGGCCTCCTTCATCTTCTTTTCCAAATCAAGAAGCGTACTGTACTTGATTTCAGAAACCTTCTCCAGATTGCCCTGCCTTTCGGCCTTGGCCATCTCGACCTTGGCGCTCTCCATGGCGGCCTTCAGCTCACGTATGGAGGCAATGTCCTTCTTCTCAGCCTCCCAGCGCGCCTGCAACGCATCCGCCTTGGCCTTGACCTCGGCAAGTTCCTTCTCCAGCGCGCCTGTCCTTTCCTTGGAGGCATCGTCCTTTTCCTTGCGAAGACCAGTCAGTTCGATTTCCAACTGTGTCTTGCGGCGCATTGCCTCGTCGAGTTCCACAGGACGGCTGTCAATTTCGGTACGCAGCTTTGCAGCGGCCTCATCCACCAGGTCGATTGCCTTGTCAGGCAGGAAACGCTCGGTGATGTAGCGGTCCGACAACACGGCGGCGCTGACCAACGCGGTATCCCTGATGCTCACGCCATGGTGTATTTCATAGCGCTCCCTCAGGCCACGCAGGATGGAAATGGTGTCCTCCACGGAAGGCTGCTCCACCAGCACAGTCTGGAAACGACGCTCCAGGGCGGGGTCTTTTTCGATGTGCTTGCGGTATTCGTCCAACGTGGTTGCGCCAATGCAGTGCAGTTCGCCTCTTGCCAGCATAGGCTTCAGCAGGTTGCCAGCATCCATTGCGCCCTCGGAGGCGCCTGCGCCGACCACTGTGTGAAGTTCATCGATGAACAGTATGATCTCGCCTTCAGATGAAGTAACCTCCTTCAGAACAGCTTTCAGCCTTTCCTCGAATTCGCCACGGTATTTCGCGCCAGCTATCAGCGCGCCCATGTCCAGCGAAATCAACTTGTGGTTCTTCAGGCCTTCTGGTACGTCCCCGTGGCATATCCTCAGCGCAAGGCCTTCCACAATTGCGGTCTTGCCCACGCCTGGCTCACCAATAAGGACTGGATTGTTCTTTGTACGGCGGGACAATATCTGCACCACACGCCTTATCTCCTCGTCCCTGCCAATGACAGGGTCCAGCTTGTCCTTTGCCGCCAACGCAGTCAGATCCTTGCCGTATTTCTCCAGCGCCTGGAATGTGTTCTCAGGATTCTGGGATGTGACACGCTGGTTGCCGCGGATGGCCTTCAACGCGTTCTGGAATGAAGATTTGCTTACGTTATAGGATTTGAGCATGTCAGCCGCAGTGGCCGACTTGTCCAGAATACCCAGCATAAGATGCTCCACGCTGACATATTCGTCGCCCATGCCCTTGGCAGCATCTTCGGCGGCCTGCATCACCGCAGTGAAATCCCTGGACGCATAAATCTGCCCGTCGTTACC
>JAFYGL010000105.1 GCA_017543165.1 Victivallales bacterium
CATCGAAAAGGCACTATGCAGTGCCAATGTTCGATGTTTCCAATACAACCATGATGCGCGCCGCCGTGGAGACAGCCGAGGAGGCTGGCTCCCCCATCATCCTGGCTTCGATTCCCTTTGACATAGTGGACGATGCCACCATCGGCTACTGGTACAACAGCGCAGCATACGCGGCGCAGCAAGTCAAAGTGCCTGTATGCCTTCACCTGGACCATGCCGTTGATGTGGAGACCTGCCGCAAGTGCATAGATTTGAACTACCAGAGCGTCATGATAGACGCCTCCGCCAAGGATTTTGCAGAGAATGTCAGCCTTACGTCCCAGGTCACGAAACTGGCGCATGCAAAGGGCATAGCCGTGGAGGCGGAACTGGGCCATGTGGCATCAGGCATTACTGGAGCGGCGGACGGCGGCAGCGAGAACGGAATACGCAAAGATTTCAACACCACCTTCACCGACCCTGAATCCGTCACCAAATTCATTGAAATGACGCATGTAGACGCCTTGGCCGTATCCATCGGCACCACCCACGGCGTCTATATCTCCGCGCCAAAGCTGGACATTCCCCTGCTCCGCACGCTCAAGGCCGCGGCTGGCGATGTGCCACTGGTGCTACACGGCGGCAGCGGCACTCCAGAGGACCAGCTGTCCCAGGCAATCGAAAACGGCATTGCCAAGGTCAACATCTACTCCGAACTCACAGCGGCATGGAACACAGCCATGCGTGATTTCCTCAACAAACGGGAAATGATGACGTGCTGGTTTGTCGTCGCCTGCAAGGAGCCAGACGCCGCCATGAGGAAGGTCATGCGTGACAAGATGCGGATGTTCAAGTCCGAGGGGAAATACTGATTTTCTGAAGAAAGCCAGGAACAGCAACTCCTGCGCAAGGTGGTCTTACAGCGGGTCGTTGGCGATGACGTTGTCGTATGCGTGCTGGAACTTGTCGATGGCCTGCATCCAGGCGGATGAATCGACGAAGGCGTCCTTGTCACCTGCGACGAGGCGCTGGTATCTGCCTGGAGTGTCGTTCTGGCCCGTGTGGTTGCCTATGAAAATGTCGCAGTGCTGCCTGCGGCATTTGTCCAGTGTTCTGCCGTAGTGTCCGCGCCAGTCCTCGTCTTCAAGATGTTCTGCGTGTATGTATTTTGCGGCAAGGGTGTTCATGCCTGCGCCGCCCATGGTGCCGGCGCGGAGGATACGCCCGTCGTCCCCGATTGCGTTCCAGAAGTATGAGAATGTGCCTGGCGTATGCCCTGGCGAGGCCATGCATTCGAATGTGGTGTTGCCGAATGTGAGGGTGTCCCCGTCGTGTATTAGCACATCAGGCGTGAATGTGTTGAATTCCATGTTCAGTTCCTTTGCCCATGAGGTATCCCTTGCGCCTGTGACCATGTCCAGGTCGTTTTCGCCGATGTAGGTCTTGATATGGGGGAACATTTCCAGGAGTGCGCGGGTGGCGCCGCTATGGTCGATATGACCGTGGGAGTGGATTATCCAGCGTATGTCCTTGGGCTTGAAGCCAAGGCCGCGCATGTTCTCAAGCACCAGGTAGAGTGATTCCTGATAGCCTGAATCCAGCATGAGCAGGCCCTCACCCGTGTCTATGAGATGCGTCGATGCAGGGCGCGTCCCGATGAAATAGATGTTGCCGAAGAGCTTGAATGGGGCCATGTAGCCTTCCCAGGGTTTCCAGATCATAGATGTGTCTCCTGTTTTTAGTTGAAAATCGGCATTAATATAGGGTACAATACCAGTTTTTCCTGATGAAAAGTGCGGTTTTCAGGGACCAAAGGGACGAAGAGACGAAGAGACAAGGCGTTTATGTCACTTCGTCTCTTCGTCCCTTTGGTCCCTTTTTGTTAGAAAAAAAGTAGATTTAGGCTATATTCTGCCAGCAATCGTAGTAGAGGGAATATCATGGCAGTGAACTGGAAAATCTTGAATGTTGAGGATTTCAGAATCTTCAGCGCGTCGGACGACATCATTGAGGAAACCAACAAGCGCAAGGCGCTGCTGAACGCGGCGAATGAGCAGTGGGTGGCGGAGCATCCCGCGCCACCGCCGCAAATGCGCATCTCTGGCTCCTTCATCTACGCGCAGCCGCCCAACTACAAGGGATTGACCCTGCTTCACGCCAGCGAGGAGGAATGGCTCCTGAACCTGGCGCGCCTGAAGAAATGCGGCGTGGACACGGTCATCTTCCAGGCGGCGGTGTGGAACGAACTGGAGACCTGCTACTATCCCAGCAGGCACTTTGCCTCCTACAAGTGCTTTGATTCCCTGGGCAAGATGCTGTCCGCCGCAGAGAAATTGAACCTGCACGTGTTCCTGGGCGGATACGGCTCAGTCGCGGGCTGGCACACGGGCAGCGACCCAGCCATCGTGCAGCGTGAAAAAGACGCGCATTTCGCCACATTGGACGAATTGTTCCAGCTCTATGGCGGGCGTTTCGAGGGCATATACTTCGCGCCTGAAACCGCATACCGCTGGCAGCGGGACCTGCAAGCAGAAACATTCCTGAACGCAATCTACCGCGGCTTCTGCGACAGGCTGAAGCAGAGCGCCCCACAGTGCCAGATACTCATGTCACCCGCCACAAAGTACTACGAAGGCAAGCTGGGCGAAATGGAGGAATCCTGGAATGCACTGCTGGACGGAGTGCAACTGGACATATTGGCGCCACAGGATTCCATCGGCTGCGGCGGTCTGGGCCTGGCCGAGCAAAAATACACATACCCGCTTTGGAAGAAGATATGCCAGCACCACGGCATACGCTTCTGGAGCAACATAGAACTGTTCGAGGGCTATGACTGCTCGCTGGTCAATCCAAGCATACCCGCGCGTCCCAGCCGCATCGCCGCCCAGATTGCGGCTGCAGCCCCCTACGCGGAAAAGCTGATTTGCTGGGAAATGCTCTATTTCGCCAATGAACTAATGGGGCCACGCGCCGCAGAAGTCCAGCACTTCCTAGAATCATTATAGTGGACTGCGGGGTGCCCGCGGCAAAAGCCGCGTGTTCAGATGGCACGCTATTCCGCGCGGCCATTGGCCGCGCGTCAGGACGCGTGACCGCCATCCGCACCTGGCAGGCACAACACTATC
>JAFYGL010000106.1 GCA_017543165.1 Victivallales bacterium
CAATCATGCTTACTGACAGCAAGGACCATCCCTACATAGTGCGTGGCTTCATCTATGGCTTTCTGGTGACGCCCATCGGCGCATTTGCGGGCGGGCTTCTCTTGCACATGCCCTTGCTGTATCTCATCAGACAGTTGCTGCCGCTGATTGTCGCCTCCATGCTGCTTGCATTCGCCTTTGCGAAATACACTGACATCGTGGTCAAGGCAACGATTTGGCTGGGCAAGGCACTGGGTGTGCTTGCATACGTGGGCATTTCGGCGTCGATATTCGTGTTTCTCATTGGCTATGAGCAAAAATGCAGCGGATATATCACGCCCGTCACTGAAATCATAAAGTTGATTGGCATGATAGTAATCACGCTCATGGGCGCATACGTGATGGCGGAGGTGGTGTCCAGGGCATTCCGCAAACCACTGACACTACTGGGAAACAAGCTGGGCTGCAATGATGTGGCAATGAGCGGCATCGTAATCTCCCTGGCAAACGCATTCCCCACATTTTCCATGACCAAGGACATGAATCCCAAAGGCAAGGTAATTGCATACGCATTCATTTTCGGCGCCAGTTATGCCCTGGGCGACCATCTGGCCTTCTGCTCGTCTGCGGCGCCGCACCTCATGCCCGCAATGTTCACAGCAAAATTCACCACCGCAATCCTCGCCACAGCACTTGCAACGACATTCAAGGACAAATAAAGCCAATCGCGAATGGAAACATCGCGTCCTGACGCGCGGCAAGGCCGCGCGGAAAAACGTGCAGAACACATAACTGTGATTTTCACCAAAAAGCAATAGCATATTTCATAAATCCTATATATTACGACATAGATTTTTCACCCCAAAATCAACGGAGGCAAGCACAAATGATAAGACGCGAGACGATCATAGAGGCGATGTACAAGGCCATCAAGATGGCCGCAACCAAAATGCCGCCAGATGTCAGGAAGGCATTGCAACGTGCATTGGACGAGGAAACAGAGCCCATGGCGAAGAAGCACCTGGAAGTCAGCCTGCACAATGCTGACATGTCGGAAAAGGGCAATGGCCTGGTTTGCGCGGACACTGGCTTCCCAATGTTCTTCATCCACGCAGGCGCCGAAACACAACTGGAAGGCGGCTTCAACGTGCTCAGGCAATGCGCCGAGGAGGCTGTCTCCCGCGCCACGGCGGAATGTTTCCTGCGCCCCACGATGGTGAATCCCATCACCCGCAAGAACCCAGGCAACAACATAGGTCCTGGCATGCCCAAAATCGACATCTCATTTGACTTGCCAGGCTCGTCCCTGGAAATCATTGCGGTGCCCAAGGGCGGCGGCTCCGAGATATTCGGCACATTCTACCGTATGATGTTCCCTGCTGACGGAGTGGCGGGCATCAAGAAATTCGTCATCGAGTGCATCAAGGACGCCTGCTATGCAGGCAAGGTCTGCCCTCCCTCAATCATCGGCGTCGGCATCGGCGGCACGGCGGACATCTGCATGGGCATGGCGAAGAAGGCGGCGCTCCTACGTCCAATCGGCCAGCATCACCAGGATCCTACAGTGGCGGCATTGGAGAAGGAACTGTACGAGGCGGCACGCAGCCTGGGCATAGGCCCCATGGGCTCACGCGGAATCAACGCAGTTCTGGCTATCAACATCGACATCGCAGTCACACATACGGCTGGCCTGCCAGTGGCATTCAACGCGCAATGCCTGGTGGGACGCCGCTGGAAGGCAATCATCAGCGACAACGGAGACATCAACTACACAGGAGAACTGCAATGAGAGACATAGCACTGCCAATGGATGAAGAAACCGCCCGTTCCTTGAAACTGGGCGAGATGATAACTGTCAGCGGCCTGATTTTCACGGGGCGCAGCCGCTTCCATATCCGCGCCATCGAGGATGACATCTATCCCCCAATCGACTACGCGAAAATCAACTGCTTCCTGCATGTGGGGCCCGTGATGAAGAAAGAGGAAAACGGCGAATGGTCCGTGGTAAGCTGCGAACCCACCAGTTCCATCAGGTTCGAACGCTACGGGGCGGACGTGGTAAGGAAATTCAAACTGCACACGCTTATCGGCAAGACCACCATGGGACCGCGCACTGCCCAGGCCCTCAAGGAAGTGGGCGGAGTATATCTCTCCAAGATAGGCCTTAGCGGCAATGAGTTGCGCAGCAAGATTCAGAAGGTGCATAACGTGTATTTCCTGGATGAACTGGGCAAAACCGAATGCACATGGATCTACGAGGTGAAGAACTTCGGCCCATTCTTCGTGGCAATGGACGCGCAAGGCAACAACTATTTCGAACAGCTCGCCCGCGAAGCCGAATCCCGCATGCCTGAAATCGAGAAAAAACTGCAGATTCCAGCAGGATACGAATACACGGAGGTCAATGGATGAACTCCTCCATACGCTATCTTTCACTGTGCGGGCTGCTGGGCTACGGGTATTCGCCCGTGAGCCTGGAAAACGCGCTCAAGCAGCCTCTTGACTTCATTGGTGTCGATGCAGGCTCGACTGACCCTGGCCCCTACTATCTGGGCAGCGGCAAGGGCTTCGTCAAGCGCCTGCAGGTGAAACGCGACTTGAGCCTGGTGCTGAAGGAGGCCAAGTCCCGCGGCATTCCACTGATAATCGGCAGCGCAGGCGGCTCAGGCGCCAAGCCACATGTGCAAAGCGTGCTGGACATAATGCAGGAAATCGCCCAGGAGCAGTCACTCTCCTTGAAAACGGCTGTCATCTATGCTGACTTGAGCCAGGACTTTCTGGCAAAGGCGGCGGACGGGCACCTCGTTCCATGCGGCGGCGCACCTGACTTCAACAAGGAAAATGTGTCGAAGTTGTGCAATCCAGTTGCGCAATTCGGCACGGAACCCATAATCAAGGCTCTGGAGGCAGGCGCCGATGTCATCGTGTCAGGACGTTGCTGCGATACGGCAATCTTCGCCTCATATCCGATATGGAAGGGCTTTCCAGCGGGACTGGCGCTTCATGCCGCAAAAATCGCTGAATGCGGCGCATTGTGCGCACGCCCCGTAGGCGCCAATGATTCACTGGTGGTTGAGATGCACCAGGACTTCTTTACGGTGGAGCCGCCCAATCCTGCACGCACATGCACGCCAGATTCAGTGGCTGCCCATTCCCTCTACGAGCAGCCTGATCCCAATTGCTTCTACGAGCCTGAAGGCAAAATCGACCTGAGCGCCTGCAACTTCGAGCAGATTGCTCCCCGCAAGGTCAAGGTCAGCGGCAGCCGCCTGGTTCCAGCCAGCACAAAGACCACAAAACTGGAAGGCGCTATCAAACTCGGCTACAGGTCAATCACCATCGCTGGACTGCGGGACCCGTCCGCAATACGGCATTTGGACGAATTGGAGAAAGGCGTACGCGCCGCTGTGGCGGAGGCAGCGAACTTCGTGAAGGAAAATGAATACTCCCTGCGTTTCCTGCGCTATGGGCTGGATGCAGTCACTGGCGGAAACGAGGCATTGCCTGAAACAATGCCACGCGAAGTGGGACTTGTCATCGAGGCAATCGCCCCAACCCAGGAACAGGCGGACGCATTGCTGGGGCTGGCACGTTCCAAGGCATTGCACCAGGGCTTCCCTGAACGAAAGGCTACCGCTGGCAATCTGGCGTTCCCATTCTCGCCTTCGGATTTCCAGGGAGGCGCGGTCTATGAGTTTGCACTCTACCACCTGACCGACCTGCCACTGAACTTTGAACCTCAAATCATGGTGATAAAATGAAACTATACGATGAAGCATTCGTCTGCCGCAGCAAGAACGCAGGGCCATTCCAGGTTACCATTGATTTGATGTTCTCCACAATTGACAGTTACAACAAGGTAATGTCATCACCCAATTTCAATGCAGAGAACATTGGAAAACTGTACAACATCGCGCCTGGACAAGTCGCAATCAAGCCATTCGAGCGCATCCTTACGGTAAAGGTGGTGCTGCCACGCAAGCACGGCTCTGGCTCACCGCTGGACACGGACGTTTACGGCAGCCAGCAGCACTTTCCCCTTGGCAATCTGGAAATCTAATCAACGCAGAGACGCCTTTTCAACGCCGAGGCGTAGAACTGCAGTATTCTTTTTATTGGGGCTGTTGCAAAACTACCTAGATACATCAACACCTAGTTTTGCAGCAGCCCCATTTAGAAAACACATTCATTGGGATATAATATTGATACTTGTGCAATAGTTATGTTCTTCTAAGGCAATCAAAACCAAACAAAAGGGACATCAAAACAATGGAAAACAATCAGCAAAAAAACAATTTTCCACCATCTGACAAACTTTTAATCGACTTCTTCACATTCAAATTCATGATACTGGAAGTCATCACTCCAGCCATTTTCATCATTGCACTAGTGGGACTGCTTTTCATAAGTTTCAATCTCATGCGGAACAACTTCGGTCTAGGCTTTTTTGCCCTGATCGCAGGCTTCCTGGGGGTACGCATATTTTTTGAACTGATCATGG
>JAFYGL010000017.1 GCA_017543165.1 Victivallales bacterium
AATTTAATGACGGCGCCTTCCTGCGAAATCGTGGAATCCACCATAAGTCCGTTCATTTCCGAAAGTTTCATCAATGCCATGGCCTGAACTGGTTCCACCGACATCTGCCCCATCGCCTTCTCATTTATCTTTTGCTTCAGATTTGGCGTAAACTCAACGCAAAGCCTGAAGTCCCCCTTGGCGGCAGATAGAAGATGCTTCATTTCACCAGTATAAACGGCAGGTGCGCCAATACGCGCCACCATGGACGCCGCATTGTCCCAGCCAGTCAGCAGCATTGTCTTGCCCCCATTCACGATTATGGCGGCAAAACGTTCCTTATTTTCGCCTTGGTTTTCAAGGCTCAATGCATCCTTGCCAGCAATCTTGCCCATTGTAATTGTAAGCTTTGCATCTGGAATTGACGTCAGCTTATCAAGGGCAACTGGATTCTTGAACTCAATTGCAACTGCCGCGCTCTTCTTGACAGCAAAGGTGTCGCTCATCCTGAATGTCTTTGCATTCTTGTCAAGCACAGGCGCCTTTCCAAGTTCCTCAAGCGCCTCAAGCAAAGCACCAATGTACTCGGCACGTTCCGCATCCGAGCCCAAAAGCTTGTCAAGTTTCTCCTTTTTTTCATCATTTTCTGGCTTTTCCGCCTCGCCCCTTTCTATGATCTTCTCACCGCAGTACATAAGCAGATTAGCCTTCGGCATGACAATCGCCTCCCATGCCTCGGCTCCAAACACCACCACTGCCACCGCCATCATCAAAAAGAACAGTTTTTTCATCTTTGTCTCTCCTAGTTGTTTCCTCTCGTTCACTAACACTGAAAATCAACCGCGCATGGACATGAGGTCCTCTTTGCTCAACAATTTCTCAAAGTCCTGCTTGTTCGTCGCCTTCATATATGCCTCGATTGCACTTATCCTGCCTTCCTTCTGCAGGCGCATCAAATCATTGTCCATGGTCTTCATACCCATGCCGCTGGACTGCTCTATGATGCTCCTTATATTTGCAATGGCGCCGTCGCGGATTGTGGCTGGCAGCGCCTCGTGGTTGAGCAGGATTTCATGTGAGGCCACCCTGCCCTTGCCATCAGCCGTCTTGCAAAGCAGCTGCGAGATTACCGCGCTCAGGGACTGTGCAAGCATGGTCCTTATCTGGGGCTGCTGCACGGCTGGGAACGTGTCTATGATGCGGTCGATGGTCTTTGGCGCATTGTTGGTATGCAAGGTTCCAAAAACCAGCATTCCCATGGATGCGCAGGTCAACGCCAGGCCGATGGTCTCCTGGTCACGCATCTCGCCCACCAAGATGATGTCAGGGTCCGCGCGCATGGCGCCGCGCAAGGCCGCGCTGAACGAATTGGTGTCGTTGCCCACCTCGCGTTGCACTATGACGGACTGCTTGTTGGGGTGCACAAATTCCAGCGGGTCCTCGATTGTGATGATATGCTTGCACTGCGTCTCGTTGATGTAGTCTATCATCGCGGCCAGTGTAGTTGACTTTCCGCTTCCAGTGGGGCCTGTCACCAGCACCAGCCCCTTGCTGTAGCGGCATACTTCCTTAAGCACTTCTGGCAGGTGCATCTCGTCAATGGTCTTGATTTTGGTGGGTATCACGCGCATCACCGCGCCTGGCCCGAAAAAGTTGTGCATGTAGTTCACGCGGAAACGCGCCAGCCCAGGGATTTCGTGTGCATAGTCCATGTCCAGATTTTCCTCATACCACGCCCAGCGCTGTGGCGGCGCAATTTCCTTTAGAATCTCAGTCATTTCCTCTGGGAAAATCGGGGGTTCGCCAGGAATGGGTGTCAAAGTACCATGCACGCGTATCTTCGGTGGCAGCGTGGAGCACAGATGCAAGTCACTGCCGCCGCTCTCCACCATCTTCCTCAACAAATCATTCAGTTTAGCCATGTATGTGTTCTCCTGCAATGGTGGGACTACTTTCCAAAACCAAACCAGCCTTTCTTCTTGGCTGGAGCCTCCTCAGGGGCAGCCTCTGGCGCAGGCGGCTTGGGCGGCGGCGCGGCTTTTCTGGCGCCATTGCCCGCCCCCAGATTGCTTGCCTCATTCATCTGCATTTGACGCAGCAAATCCTTGTTCTTGATGAACGGCAAGGTCTGCTCATAACTGCGCTTGCCAGCCATGTACAGATTGAAGTGGCACTGCTCCATTGAAATCATGCCCAGATGCTTGCTGGTCTGTATGGTGGATTCCAGCTGG
>JAFYGL010000107.1 GCA_017543165.1 Victivallales bacterium
AGCCGTTCTGTATATAATGTGAATATGCATAGCGCCCCGCAGAAACGGTGCCGAAGGGAAGTCCTTCGTCTGGGCATACGAATGTGCCCTTGTTTACAGTGCTGCCGAAGTATTCGCAGCCATAGCCTGTCGAGAACGGATGCTTGGCGCCGCTGTGCTGCACGCCAGAAAGAATCGCGTACCAGGAGGCCGTATTGACATTGGCCGCGCTGGCACCGCAATATCCGTTCAATATCCAGTCTTCAAAGTCGTTTGAGTAGAGTGTGCTTGCCAGTCCGATGGTCTTCAAGTTGTTGCGGCAGCTGATGTCCCTGGCTTTTGAACGAGCCTTGCTCAATGCAGGAAGCAGCATCGAAGCCAGAATGGCGATGATTGCAATTACCACCAGAAGTTCGATCAATGTGAAATACTGTACTTTTTTACCCATTTTTGCTCTCCACGATATTTAGGCATTAGTTTGAAAATCCGCCTATATTCTATGCAAAAATTGGATCTTAGGCAATATGAGTAAAAAGACAAAGATAACACAAAACGGACATTTTATTATGTGAGCCCATGAAACGGGGCTCACATCGACTTGCCCTGACTTAAAAATGCGCCATGGAAATAATTACAATGCTCTTGAGCCGTTTACGCTATGGCAACCTGTAGGAGCGCACGTTGGAGCACACTTTTATTTATCCAGTACGAGGCCGTTATTTATCCAGTACGAGACCGTCGTATGCAACCATTATGCCCTTTGGATTGAAGAAGGCCTCAAAGTCTGCGTGCAGATCCTGACAGTTGTGGGAGAAATGGGTGGCCACGACTATTGCGTCCTGCTTCAGTATGCCGCGTTTTTGCATCTCGTCGCGTGCGGCGACGGTGCAGTCCGCCCCCATGTGCTTGACTTTCTGTTCCTTGAATCTGACGCCATACGTGCATTCCAGCACTGCGATGTCCAGTTTGAAGCGGTTCAGAATATTCCATGATTCCTCGCACCACCAGCCGCTGTCGTTGCCGATGAATATGGTGCTTCCATTGCGTTCGATAATGTAGTTCAGGGGCAGTTGTTCGGGGCCTGCGTGGTCCGCCAGAATTGCCGTGAAGCGGATGTCGCCGTCTTCAATGCAGTCGCCTGGTTTCACCAGATGGGGGATTAGCCTCCAGGGTTGCAGCTGGTCCAGCGGCTTGAACAGCACATTCGACAACTTGTCCAGGGCGTGCTGGTTTGCGTACAAATCCAAATCGTGCTTCACCAATGAATAGCCCCTGCTACGCCAGTCCAGTTCCTTTGGCGTGAAGTGGTCGGTATGGCTGTGTGTGATGAGCAGGCGCTTTATATTCGCCATGTCTATGCCGTATGAGACGCATTGCGCGTATGTGTCGGGCCCGAAGTCCACCATTGTGTCATTGTCGATGACGTATGCGCAGCGGTGCCTTATGTCCTTGCCGCCATTTTTGAGTGCTTGCTTGCAGGCCTCGCATTCGCAAAACAATGCAGGCCACCCTTCTGCCGCAGCAGTGCCTAGAAAAGTCAGTTTCATGGTTGTCTTGGATTATTTAGTGGACAGTGTCCACCTATTTAATAGTGGGGATGTTTTTGCCCACTGTCATGTCCGCAAAACTCAATGTTTCGCCGTCTTTTATTTTGCGGGCGAGAATGCCGTAGAAGTTCTTCATGACATTTTCCATGCCAGATGCGTCGAATGGCGCGCATATCACGGTGTCCTTTGCGAATATCTTGTTTCCAGGGACGCCAGTGATATGCGCCTCAAGGCGTTCAAGGTCATAGTTCAGCACGATTGCGACAGTTGTGAATTCCGCGCCCTTGATTTGCATATTTGTGGAGGTTTGCTCCAGAAAAGCCAGGGCGGCCTTGATGGCAGGTTCGTTGCATTGTTCGCCATAAGGTATTTTCCTGATGGCTTTGACATTGATTATCACTGGCAGATTTCCATTGATGCCTGCGCTGGCCGATGGCGGGAAGGTATAGCCATCATTGTCAATCAGCATGTCAAGTGTTTTGCCAGAGCTTAGTATTGCGAATGGAATGCGTTCCTTCAATTCCAGCTTCAAGGTCCCTGGCATGATTCTGCTGATCTTGACGTCCTGCACTGTCGGGTAGCTGAGCAGTTTTTCGCGTATTGCCCGTATGTCCAGCGTAAGCAGGTTTGAATGCCCCAGGATGCAGCCCTTTGCCTCGCCCATTTCCTCCAATATGGTCTGGACGCGCTTTGCCGTGAAGTTCGGCGTTGGCTGGTAGTCCAGTGTCCTGCAAATGAAATGGGGATTTTTGATGAGCAGGAATTGCCTGAGGCCATAGCATGAGGCCGCGATTGCGCCAAGCAGCGCAAGCACTACAATAATGGCTGCCACGACGCGCGCGGCCTGGCGTTTCCTAAGCAAGGCGCCGTCCTTCTTGCTGTCATTTCCTTTTCCCTTGTCGTTTGCCATAGTCCTCCTTATGTGCCAGTTTACCTGGCTATTTCCTCCGCCTCAAGTTCATAATGTTTTGCCGCAGTGACATTTGCCTCCACAAAGCAAGGGCCATTGTGTTTTGCCTTGCATTTCACGGTCACTGTCTGGTCCACTTCAGGTGCGTCACCCGCTGTGCGCCCGTGCCAGAGCTGTCCCCGTTTGCTGTCAGAGACTAGTTCCTCAAGCAGCACCTTCGCCTTTGTGCCGATGAGACTGCGGTTTTTCGCCAGGGAAATCTCCCTCTGCGCCAGCATGATTTGCTCTGCTCTTTCCCTGGCCACCTCCTCTGGGACTATGCCTTCCTTCATTTCGTATGCGGGTGTGCCTGCCTCTGGCGAGAACACGAACACGCCCAGCCTGTCAAATCGGAAGGTCTTCACATAATCCAGCAATTCCTGGAAATCCTCCTCTGTCTCGCCTGGGAAGCCTACCAGGAATGTGGTGCGTATGGTCATGTCAGGCCGTTTTGCGCGTATGCCTGCCAGCAGTTCCCGTACCTTGTCACCATCCATTGCGCGGTTCATCCTGCGCAGGACGTTTGTGGCAATATGCTGCAATGGAATGTCCAGATAGGGCACCACATGTTTGGAGTTGGCAAGAACGTCCACCAGCCCCTCTGTCAGATGAAGCGGGTGGGTATAGAGCACCCGCAGCCAGAAGTCCCCGTCTATGGCATCGCAGCGCCGCAGCAATGCCTCCAGGCTCTGCTTTGGCTGCAAATCCACGCCGTAGCGGGAAGTGTCCTGTGCGATGAAGTCCAGTTCCAGTGAGCCGCCTTGCAGGAGTTGCTTCGCCTCTGCCTCCACCGAGGCCAGGTCGCGGCTGCGCTGCGCACCTCGTATCATGGGGATGGCGCAGTATGCGCAGCGGTGGTCGCAGCCCTCCGCCACCTTGATGTATGCGTATGCGGACGGCGTCAGCATCAGGCGCGGCGTGTCATGGTCATAAAGGTATTTGGGCAATGAGAACTGCTGTGGCTCCTCTTGAGGTGCCGCCTGCTTGAGCAATTCTGCGATTCGCGGCACATCGTCCAGCCCCATGTAGATGTCCACCTGCGGATATTTCTGCTTCAGTGTGGGCAGTTCCCTTTGGGCCAGGCATCCAGCCAC
>JAFYGL010000108.1 GCA_017543165.1 Victivallales bacterium
CTGGCCCTTCCCCCCTCCCCACGCCCCTCCCTCTATCCCGCACTGGCGTTCCCCGTTTTCGCTGCGCGAAAACGTGAAACGCCGAGTTTGTGATAGAGGATTGTGTGGAGAGGGAGGAGGTAGTTTCAAAACTTATGTTTTGCCTTGTGAAACCTTGCGTTCACTATAGTTTTCCTACTGTGACAGCAGGGGTTCGGGGGGCGCAGCCCCCCCCGTCGGTTGTGGTTTTGCAATTGCCTCCGTGGAAAGAATCAGGAAATTTATTTCCTAACCAACTTGAATGTGCGCCCCGCAAGGGAGGTGTTTTTCTTTCTGGACTAATCCGAATGCGCCCTATGGGGTGCACACACCGCCCTCCAAGGAACTTCATTCCCCGCGTTTCCCCAGTATGCGTATGCGCCATGTCCTTACGCGCGCTCGCGTGCGCGTAATCATTCTACGTATGCATACTTGGGGTGGGGGACGGCCTAGCCGTCCCCCACCCGCCACCCACAAGGTAGCGCCTGAGGCGAAAAAATCCAATCTGTTTTTGCAGATTCACGTATGTTGTAGTTTTTTATAGGAAAGTGCATAGACAATTTTAACAATCATATAAAAGTGGTTCCATTGGGCCAGTATGCGTCCCATTGGCCTCAGGAGAAACTTATATGCGAAAGAGCGCATGACTATTCACAATTCCCCCCTTATGGCTACGGTTTTATTTATCCATAAGATTATCCACAGATTATCCAGATTGACTTTTGCTAATCGGTGATAATCTGTGTAAATCTGTGGATAAATAAAAAAACACACCTACATAGGATGGTACTGAATAGTTAAAAAAGCAGACATAAAAACATGGGCGTTTTCAAGGACAAAAGCAATTTCTACAGCATGATGGCGACGCTGCTTGAGGCAGGTGTTAGCGTGCCTGGTGCCTTGCAGCAGCCGCACCAGGGCTGTTTCGCCCGCATAGCCCCGCGCCTGGCGCAGCAAATTTTGGCGGGCAGGCAACTTTGGGAGGCGGTTTCCAGCGAGAGTGTGTTTACGCCCTTTGAATGCTCGCTGCTCAAGGTCGGGGAGTATTCTGGGATGTTGCCGAACATACTGCGTTCCTTGTCGGAGTGGTTTGCCACGCAGCATGCCATGAGAAGCCGCATATTCCTTTCTCTTCTATATCCATTGTTCATCTACCATTTCGCGGTGGTGGTGTTTGCGTTTGTTTCTTACATTGGCAAGACTGCGTCCCATTCTGCAATTCTGATGAATCTGATTGTCATGTGTTTGCTGCCATGGCTGCTGCTTCTGGTGTGCAAGGTCTTGTCTAAATTGATTCCAGGCGCGGTGCTGAATGCATTGCCTGTCGTAGGCGATTTGCTTTTCAAACTTGAAACGGCATTCTACTTCAAGGTCCTTGGGCTTTCACTTGATGCTGGAGTCAGCGCATTCAATTCACTTTCCCTTTCGGCGGACTGCTGCAACACGGCATTTTATCGCAAGCGCTACGGAAAAGTCGCCGATATGGTGAAAACATACTCGTGCCCCATAACCGAGGCCTTCAACAAAGACATCACCTTCAGGGAACGGCAATCGCCAATACCCGCGCTGCTGGCCAGCGCGGAATTCTCGGGCTCTTTGCCAGACGCATGCGAACGCATAAGCAAAATGCAGCTGGACGCGGCGACACTAAGGCTGGCGGTGCTGTCAAAGGCAGTCCCGACGCTTCTTTACATCGGAACCTGCGTATACATCGCCTATCGCATAATCATGTTCTACAAAGGATACTTCGACCAGATAAAATCACTGCTATGACCATTATGAAAGACGCATACCTGTACAAAGACGTGTTCTGCAACCCATTGTCACTGCCTGATTACCCCGCAGGAATCTGCGCGCCATCACGCATCGGGCACAGCAATCCTGTGGGCTTCATGGGGCCAGTTGCCGATTACCGTGAACTGGCAGACCCTGAATTGCTCTACGACGAGGGCACATGGTACATGTTCCCCTCTTCGCGGCAGGCCTACGTCTCAACGGATATGGCTCACTGGACATACAAGAAGGTCGCAATAGAGAATGACCTGGGATATGCGCCATCCATCGCAAAGGTCAATGGCAAATATGTGCTGACCTCCAGCGTGCTTTTCCGTGGAACACCACATATCTACGTGGCGGATGCTCCGTTGGGACCATACAAGGACCTGGGACCTGTGCTGGAAGTGGATGGTGCACAGCTTACCCCAGAATACCTGGATCCCTCGCTTTTCTGCGACGAGGGGCGTCTCTATCTCTACTGGGGATGCAGTCCCGCAGGGGGCGGCATATTTGGCGTGGAGTTGGACGCAAACTCCCCGAACCATGCGATATGCCAGAAGAAAAAGCTCATCGAGTTCGACCCCAGCAATGCTTTCGAGCGCTTCGGCGACCATAACGAGCAGGGCGATATGTCCTGGGTGGAAGGCGTCGCCATGTTCCGTCACAACGGCGAATACTATCTCCAATATGCCTGCAATGGCACTGTTTTCCGCCGCTATGCAATTGGCGTGTATCGGGGCAAATCCCCACTGGGGCCGTTCATCTGCCAGAAAACGCCAGTATGCCTGTCCCCATACGGCATGGTATGCGGCAGCGGGCATGGCGGCTGGGTGCAGGGCAAGGATGGCGATGTATGGCAGTTCTATACCTGCGTATGCAGGCGAACCCACCAGTTCGAACGCCGAATCGGCATGGACAAGGTGCGCTTTGACGCCAATGGCGATGCACATGTGGCGGTGACATCCACGCCGCAGTCCGTGTCACAGGGTGATTTGGGGCTGGTGCCAGTGTCGGTGAACAAGCGCATTGCCGCCTCCAGTTTTGAAGGCGCAAGTTATCCCGCCTTTGCCTGCGACGAATGCACCCATACCTGGTGGGCGCCTGACAAGGCTGATGCATTGCCGTGGATAGAGGTAAACTGCCGTGCCGAATACGATTTCCAGGTGCTCCAGATTTGCTGGGCGGAATTGAACCTGGATTTCAAGGCGGGCATCTGCCCTGAACCTGTGCGTTTTATGGTTTCATTCTACGATGCCGATGGCAGGCAGCAGGAGGAAACTTTGTCATTCAAGGACAATAAAGTGGACAATCTCATTGAATTTTTCA
>JAFYGL010000109.1 GCA_017543165.1 Victivallales bacterium
GTCGCTACTACGGCAACTTGGGAGACACGCCTTTTACGAATGGCTCGCTACTACGGCAACTTGGCGAGGCTGAATACAATCAGTTGCCTGAACTGTTTGCCATGTTGAAGCCCTTTAACTTGTAATCGTCACTTTCCATGCTCACGCTTGGGTCCTTGACGCTTTCCACATGGCCGTCGCCGAATTCCATGTTCGCGTTGCCGCCAGCGTATTTCACAAGGGAGGTGCCGATGGAAGTCTGGTAACCGCCATGCTTTCCGCAAAAGCGATTGTGGTCTTTCCACCAGGCGAAGGCTGCATCTGAAAGATAGTTGCTGTCCACAAAGAACATGGCAACTGAAGGTTCGGACAGTTCACTGACCTTCTTCATGCGGCGCTGCTTCAATTCGTAGGCGGCGTATGAGCCGAACTCGCTCCTGTATTTATAATGCCCGCACGATGTGTTTCTCATATAGTGGGTGTATGTGAACTCCTTGTTGCTATAGTTTCCCCACTTGATGCTTTCGCTTGGGCATACCAGGGTGGAATAGTTCTTCATGCCTGCCGCATCGCTGGAATAATCGGCGGTAATGCCCAGATATGGCTTGACCAGAACAATCCAGGTATTGCCAGCGCCTTCGTTGGTGTTCTTCCAGACCACTGGCATGATCCAGTCCTCATAGTCGCTGGAATACAAATGGTCCACATTGCTCAGGGACTTCAAATTGTTGCAGCAACTTATGCTGCGCGCCTTTTCACGTGCCTTGCTCAATGCAGGCAGCAGCATGGCCGCAAGAATGGCGATGATTGCGATTACGACCAGCAACTCAATCAGGGTAAAGACCTTCTTCATTGTTCTTGCTCCTTGATGAATGGATTATCTATTTCTCATACAATTCAATCTCGTCCACAATGGTATATGGCCCGTTGGAGGACGTAACATACAATCTGAACTGCTGGCTTTCAACTGGCGGGAATGCAAGTTCATATTTATTGTCATTTCCTTCTTTCATGCGCCCCAGCGTCTGCCATTTGCCATTGACGAAAGCCTGAAGTTCGAAGTCCTTCAGCGTCTTCTTGAATGGATAGATGACTGCCCTGGAGGGACGAATGGGCTTTCTGAAATTGAGTACAATCCAGTCAGGATATTTATCTGGCGTATTGTCATGCCATGTCTCCTGGTAGTAATGTGGGTCGGTTTCAGGCACGAACACGCCATCAGTCACATGCCACAGGCATGAATCGTCGCGCCTAAAGTATGCCTTGTTGCTGGAGGCGGATATGCTCATTCTCTGGTTTTCAAGTTCCTGGAATGCCAGGTTTCCAGTTTTTCTGCGCCTGGCATTGGCCTCAGCAATACGTGCCTCTATTGAGGCCAGGCTTTCCAGTCGAGGCGGAACAGCCGTAGTGTAGATATGCACCTGGTAGTTGTTGAATGTGTCCTCGAATACGCCGCCATCTTTCGCCTGTATAGTGCGTTCTTCCTCGACAACATTCAGTCTTTTGCCAGCAAAGGCAGGCAGCGTGAAACTGGCCTTTTCAACGCCGCTGGTTGCGGACACGGCAAAGAGCCAGTATTCACCATTGTGCTTTTTCAGCATTGTGCGAACATTGGGGTTGCTGTTGGCGAAAGCAGGCTCAATAGCATCATTCTCCAGAAACACAGGCGAGAGCGCAAGCAATTCCTTGACCAGCGCAGGGAAGCCGATGTTGATTTCAGGATATATGTTCTCGTTGCGGGTATATAGTTCAACGCCCTTGCCGCCAAGTATCAAAGAAATCATGTATTGCGTGCGGATTTCGTCATAACTTGGGATGCGGCTGTTCTGCTGCCCGAAGTCCGCATAGTTGAAGCCCTGCTGCGCGTATGCGATGAGTTGAGGCATCTTGCGTGTCTTGTTGAAAGCCATCACCTGGTCCATGAACGTAATGACACGCTGGAAATTGCTTTTGGGCACGCCAGGCAACGGGCTTGGATACGGGTGAAGGCCATTCATCTCCCCTGATTCAACAAAGTCCTTGGCACCTGCCACGGTGTCATTGGAAATATACGAGATGTGGTATGGATCCTCGTCGCGAATGATTTCCGCCGCATGGCGCAAGCCAGAGACATTTATGTTCTTGATTTCAGGCTCGTCCAGCAAGTAGTACATGAACATGTCGGGATTGTTTCGGTACTTCCTAATGACCTCCCTCATCATCGCCTCATGCTCTGGTGTAATCGCGGGAAGCAGGTAGCTCTTGCGCGGCGGGAACTGGGACCAGGTCAAATCGCCTGTGCATATCTTCACTCCTGGAGTTGTGCTGGATTTGGACATCTTCACGTTGATGCCATCCACATGCCTGGTGCACCAGCTGATGATGGGGAAGAAGCGCTTGCCGTCCACGCGGACAAAGTTGTCCTCGTCAATCCAGACCTCGCCTTTCTGGTATGGCAGTTTGCGCAGTGGATGCGTCACCTCGTCATCCTTGCCTGAACGTGCGAAAACCAGCAGTTTTCCCTCTGGCAGCGCCGAAACAGGGAATCGCAGTTTGCCGCCTTTTTCCACTTTTTTCTCCACCAGGACCTTGCCATTAAGGTCACGGATGCCTGTCGTAAACGAAGTCGGGCCATTGCTCTTGACATTATAAACCACTTCCTTCAGATTCTGCGTGGCGAATATGCAGTTGCGATAGCGCGGCACCAGCAGATCTATCTCAAAGGGCGCATAATCGCACCTTACAGGATAGACGCGGCGCTTCAGGACGCGGCGGCTCTGGAAATCCATCACGGACACCACGCATTTATAGTCTCCCGCCTTGGGAATGGACACTTTTTTGAACTGGATCTGGGCATTCTCACCAGGCTTGAACTCGTATGCGGCGTCCCGCACCAGAACATCCTCTCCACCAAACAATGCCACATCAACCCTGGCCTTCTTGGAGACTTTGCCCAAATTGGCAACAGGAACAGTCAAGTCACCCGCAAGATTCTGGCTGCTACCCTGGCATTGCACCTTGACAGGGGAGGTCTCCCAGGCGAACTGCGCCCAGTCCTGCTCAATGCCATCCACTGGCAGGAAAGTACCCGCCACATGGTACAGGCCATTTTCCAGAGCGGAGGCCTCCTGCCGTGGATTACGCCTGTTGACGGCGAAGTTGAAGCCCCATGTGCGTTTTCCCTCATGCTCGATGTCAAGAGTGTAATACGGTATGAACATCTCGCAGTACCAGGCCTTCTCCTGCACAGAGCAGGCGGCTTTGATTTCGCCGTTCCACTTGGCGTCCGCCACATGGCCGCCCTGGTCGCAATACCTGTCCAAAACAAGCCCGGCAGTATTCACCATGAAGTGGAAATACCTGTCCCCTGTCTTGTTGGGGTCAATCATCAGTTCCACGCAGTCGTCATAGTATATCTTGTGGCTGTCCGCCTCCTTTGCCTCGTTTTTGATGCCGCCACCTTGGGGGATGCTCACATCAAAGCCAACATACAGGCCATTGGCATCGTAGAGCAGCATTGCCTTGGTTGGGAAGGCTGGCTTGTCGCTGTTCTCCACAAAGAAACGTTCTATCTTCAAGGCACATTGCCAATCCGCCTCATCCAGCCTGCCATCAATTTTGATTCTACCATTAGTCTTCATCGCCCTAAGGTTTTCTGCATAAGCAATGATAGCTAAGACTAGCAAAAACAATGTAACCAGACGTTTCATTTTGCTCTCCCCATAAGGTGCTTACAGATTCTCCTGCTGGAAGAAGTCCGCCAATGCCTCCTTCCAGTATGGCATTTGCGGTAGATTGCAAAGACGCAGCATGCGCTTTTCCAGGCGAGAATTGAGGGGGCGCGGCGCGGGGCGTGGGAATTCCGCAGTGGTGCATGGCTGCAATGCCTGTTTTTTACCAGCCAGACGGAAAATCTCCGTCGCGAACTCATACCATGTGGCCTCGCCTTCGCAGGTTGTATGGAAGGTTCCCACCAGTTCAGGATGCGAGACCAGGCATTTCAGCATTCTGGCCACTGCATAAGCAGAGGTCGGGTTCCCATGCTGGTCCGCCACCACCTTGAGCACGGGGCGCGTTCCATCCGCCAGCCCCAGCATTGCATGCACGAAACTGGGCCCGCCTGTGCCATAGAGCCATGAGATTCGGCAAATGAGATGGTTTGGACAATGGCGCCTGATCATTTCCTCGCCAGCGTATTTGCTGGCGCCATACACGGTATGCGCGCCGCCAGCCACATCGAATTCGTGGTAGGGGCGTTCCAGTTCGCCGCCAAAGACATAGTCCGTGGAAATCGCAATCAGCCTCACAT
Organism: Victivallales bacterium; assembly: GCA_017543165.1. The sequence continues at coordinate 4,268 of JAFYGL010000109.1, forward strand.
TATTGCGATGGCAGGCGGACGCCACATTCATGGAACCCACGGCATTGAGCTTGTAGGCCAAGTCAGGTTCGCTCTCGCATTTATCCACAGCGGTCATCGCGGCGCAATGAATCACCACA
>JAFYGL010000110.1 GCA_017543165.1 Victivallales bacterium
ATTCAATTTACGATGGCGCGGGAAATGTGGTTGATTCAGGCAATGATTGGACGCCACTGGCCAAGCGCCTGGAACAGGCTTGCGCCGAAAACAAAGAAACCGTCACAGTTGTCTGGCCATGAAGTCATGGTGCCTTGCATTTGCCTGGAACTTCGCACCTGTTCCTCTGTTGCCACATACAAGGACACAACTGCTCAAAGTCAATCGGATTCCAGCCTCTTGTCCTTCCTGACGCCATCGACCAGGAACTATACAATCATCTGATGGACCTGCAATCAGGGGCCAAGCGGGAGGCTTTCATTGCGGAACTCAAGAGCCGCCTCACACAGGATGCCGTGGATGCGACAGTCAAACGCCTGGACGAGGCAATTGCCCACGCCAAATCATTGCACGACAAAGGCAGGGTCTTTAAGGCTGAAGATTTCGAGAATCTTGAAATCCAGAATCAAATCGCCGTCAACGGCAAGGAACTTAAACTGCCGGAGCGCAATGGACTTGCCCCGCTTGACAATGAAGTTGCCAAAGAAGCAGAGGCTCATTACAAAGACTACCATTGCGACCTGTTCCACCGTGACTTGGCAAAGTACATAAACCCCAAACCGCCACAAAACGACGAGGAGCAGAATATCGATGAATATTGAGGCTGCTGCTAAACCGATTTTCAAGACTAAGCTTGAACCAGTTTCATCATGAGCAAATGCCGCTTCGACACCCGCAATAAAGGTATTGAAATCACCTCTCCAATGCCTTCTTGAGAGGACAAGCCGCGGGAATATCGTTCCCCTTGCGGTAGTCCTTCAGCAATGCGAGCGATTCCTGCGCAATGTCACGCAGCACCTCGCGGCGCCTGCCAGCCACGCGGGGAATGTACATGATGTCATAGTCCGTCGTGTTATGGCGCATCCAGGCTATGACGGCGGCCCTTGCCCGCTCCTCGATGGGAATGCGCTGCGTTCTCGCGACAGTGCCGCTTCCCACAGGAGTGGTGAACTCCGTGACAACCTTGGCTAGACGCACGGCCACATCCTTGTATCTCTCGTGGAAAGCAAGGAAATCCAGAACTGCCTGCTCGAAATCCTCCTGATATTCCTCTTGCTTTTTCTCGCGGCGTTTACGCCCAGCTTCCAGCTTACGCTGGTATCCTGGCATCTCCCGCTCCGTCTTGAGCTGTTCCGCAATACCTGCCGCCAGACCTTTGGGAACGCAGAGCCCAATCCCAAACTCCTTTCGGCCCACCTTGCGTTTCACCACCCAATAGTCTGGCGCAGCAGCCTTGAGGCGCCGCGTCAACGCAGGATCGCCTGACGGCACGAACTCCCATCCTTCAGGCATATCGACAAATCCACCGTCTTTCGAATATTTACCAATGCCTGGCAAGGCATATACGAGCGTCTCGTTTTTCATAAACCGTGTTCCCGTACTGTTTTATTCATGTCCACAAATTGCCACTGGCAAATAGAAGGCACTGTATTTGCTATTCTGTGATAGTTGGCATTTGTGATTTGACTTAATGTAGCATTGCAAAATCCCCTTTCTATGCTGAAAGCCTGGAATTGACATAATTTCTCCACTTTTCCTGGCAATGGTGTCAAACATTATTTTTCCTGTAGCCCACGACCTGCTCTATTGGGGAATAGTGTCTTGTTAAAATGAGGAAGAAATTTATATTAAAAACGCTTTGCCCTCCCTCATGGGGAACAAAGCAATTAAAAAATGTTTACTGTGGAATGGTGAAATCCATACGATTTTTCAAGGAGGACATATTTGCGATGACAGGTAGGTTGTGGAAGGCTGCGTTTTTGAGTTCGCTGCCTGTTCTTATGGGTTATTCGACGATGGGAATGGCCGCTGGGATTCTTCTTGCACGAAACAGCGGCATTTCCTGTGCGCCGCTGTGGGGGCTGCTTACCAGCGCCACCAGCATCTCTGGTGCGCTCCAGTTCATTTTGGTTGACTGGGCACGGAACCAGACTGCGCTGCTGACCGTTGCGCTGCTGACATTCTGCCTCAACATACGCTATGCAATGTACGGACTGTCCCTGCTGGAAAGATTCCACGGCATAGGTTTCTGGAAAAAACTCTACCTAATCTGCACGCTTACAGACGAGACATACGCACTGGAGGTGGAAAACAAGCATCCAGCCGGCGAAAGTTCTCTTTCCTACTGCCTTCTCGTGGCGGCGCTGGACCATCTCTACTGGGTGCTGGGTGTCACCGCGGGCACGCTGGTCGGCGGCCTGCTTCCATTCTCGACAAAGGGCATTGACTTTGCGATGACAGCGCTCTTCCTGGTCATTCTTACAGACCAGTGCCGCGAAATGAGCAATCGCGTTCCAGCAGCCATCGGGTTGGCATCAGCGCTCATCGCCCGTATTCTCTTCCCCATGGAGCAGATGATTATACCGACAATGTGCCTGATGCTGGCGACCTTCCTGGTGTGCCGACGCAGGCTGGAACCTTCAACAGAGGAGGCTGCGAAATGAATCAGGCCCTCTATCTCATTTGCCTTGTGCTCGTGACCGCTACTGTCACGTTTCTACTACGTGCATTCCCATTCCTGGCGTTCGGGCACACCAAGAACGGCCATACGCCGCAAATCGTCTCCTACCTTGGTCGCATGGTCTCACCTGCGGCGATTGCAATGCTTGTAGTTTACTGCTACTGTTCCTATTTCCAGGGGCATACGCTCCCAGAAATGCACTACGGCATAGCCGAACTGGCCGCGGGAATCGTGGTTGTCCTGCTGCAATTGTGGCGGCGCAATCCACTCCTCTCCATACTGGCGGGAACTGCCCTCTACATGCTGCTCGTGCAGAAACTCCTCTGCTAAAAGATTTTCAAGCCATCAGAGTCAATCTGAGGATAAAATCTTCTGCTCCTCTGCGTTAAAGATGAGTGACCGATTAGGCAGGATGCCAGTCATAGGACGCAAAAATTTCGTTCCCTGATTTACAAATGCCTTCAAGGAGGCTACATTAAAATGATTTTTGAAGCAATCCACCTTTGCCGGATAATGTGAAACAACCAAACATTGCTCAGAAAATATCATGGTCCAGAAGAAAAATTACAGGAAAACATTGACTGCCTGCTATATTGGATTTGTAACCCAGGCAATATCAGCCAATTTCACACCTTTGCTCTTTTTGACTTTCAAGAGAACTTATGGCATAAGTCTTGAAAAAATCGCCTTTATTCCGCTTGTTTTTTATTTTACTCAATTTCTCGTGGATTTTG
>JAFYGL010000111.1 GCA_017543165.1 Victivallales bacterium
GTACCTCAGGTGGATCCTGCAAATCTGTACTCATCGTGACAATAGCATCGCCATGTGCTTGAAGCAATGCATTGAATGGCGAGCGGATGTGCCCGTAGTTCCTGGCATTGAAAATCACCTTGAAATTGGGATCCTGCGCGGCGATGCGCCTCATGACATCGCGGGTGCCATCGGTGGAGCAATTGTCCGCCAGCACGAATTCATAGTCATATTCGGGATGCTTTTCCAGCACAGCCTTGCAACGCTTGTACAGTTCCTCTACGTTGCCTTCCTCGTTGTAGCAACTGCCTACTATGGATATTAGTTTCTTCATTTCTTGAAAAAGCCCCTGATGGTCGTTGCCATGAAATCAAGTTTCTCATGCGTCATGCCTGGATAGACGCCAACCCAAAGCGAACGGTCCATAATGGCATCCGTGTTTTCAAGCGGCGCAGCCACGATGTAGTCCCGTCCCTCCTCAAGCGAGCTGAAACAGGGATGCCTGGTGATGTTGCCAGCAAACAGATTGCGCGTCTGTATCTTGTTGGCCTCCAGGTACGTTGCAAAGTCACGTCGCGCAATGCCAGCATCCTCCTTCAGCGTCATCATGAAGCCGAACCAACTTGGCCTGCTTTCAGGCAATGCCTTCATTATGCTGAATTGAGGCATATCGCACAAGGCCTCATGCAAAAAACGGAAGTTCTCGCGCCTTTTTGCTACGAAGCCAGGCAGTTTGTCCAGTTGTGCGCAGCCAATGGCGGCCTGCATGTCCGTCGCCTTCAAATTGTAGCCAAAGTGGCTATAGACATACTTGTGGTCATAACCGAGCGGCAAAGTGCCGAACTGCCCAGTGAAACGGCAGCCGCAGGTATTGTCCTTCCCTGAGGCGCACCAGCAGTCCCTGCCCCAGTCGCGAATGGACAGCATTATCTTCCTGAGCAGCGGATTGTCGGTATAGACTGCGCCGCCCTCCCCCATGGTGATGTGGTGAGGCGGATAGAAGCTGGAAGTGCCAATGTCCCCGAATGTGCCTGTCAGCTTTCCCGCATATTCGGAGCCCAGCGCGTCGCAGTTGTCCTCCACCAGCCAAAGATTGTGCTTGTGGCAGAATTCCTTCACTGCCTTGACATCAAACGGGTTGCCCAGCGTATGGGCCAGCATCACTGCCTTGCTCCGTTCAGTCAGCGCGGCCTCCAGCTGCTTGACATTCACGTTGGCAGTATCCAAATCCACATCCACGAACACTGGCACTGCTCCATACTGAATTATTGGCGCGATAGTGGTGGGAAAGCCAGCCGCCACGGTAATCACCTGGTCGCCCCTGCGTATCTGTCTCTCGCCCAGCAAGGGCGAAGTCAATGCGGAAAACGCCAGCAGATTCGCCGAACTTCCCGAATTGACCAAAAGGGCATATTTCACACCCAGGTACCTGGCTAGTTTTTCCTCGAACATGGCTGAATACTTGCCATACGTAAGCCAGAAATCCAGGGATGCATCAACCAGATTGCACATCTCATGCTCGTCATAGACACGCCCAGCATAATTGAGCCTGCTCTGCCCTGGGATGAAGTCCCGCGCTTCTGCGGCCTCGGCCAGTTCATGGTATTCCTTGACCTTTGCCAGGATTTCCCTGCGAATGCCTTCTACCTTGTCCATTCAAGCCCCTCCTGGCAGGCATCTTCCACGTATGAATTGAAATCCGCCTCCGTGTCAAGCAGTCCTGCCTTGCAGAAGTCCCTGTACCAGGCGGCCGTCCTTAGCAATGCCGTTTCAGGCGACCA
>JAFYGL010000112.1 GCA_017543165.1 Victivallales bacterium
AAAAACAAAAAAGCAACGTTTTTTTTGAGCGTTTTGCAAGTTTTTTTCTCATTCCGTTTATTTCAGTTCCTTAAGCCTGTTTTTAAGGAATTCCTCTACGCAAAGGCTGAAATCAAGCCCCAATATAGCACAAGTCGCGCCTCCTTCCAACAAGGAGGCGCTTTTGTTTTTTACGCGGCGGCCATCTGGCTGCGCGTCATGACGCGATGTTTCCAGGCGGCTGGGGGCAGGCACGGTTCTCCGCGCGGCCATTGGCCGCGCGTCATGACGCGATGTTTCCAGGCGGCGGGGGGGCTGGCACGGTTCTCCGCGCGGCCATTTGCCGCGCGATTCAACGACGTGGCAAATTATTATTTTGACATCAAGTTTAGCAGCATCAGCATGGCGTGCATCTGGTGCTGGTGCGTGTCAATACGGACGCGTGGATCGTCCTCTGCGTTGATAATGCCGCCTGTGGCGCCGTCTGGGAGTTTTGTTATTGCCGCCAGCGCATCATTGTACTTGGAGAGCGGCGAGCCGCATTGCAGTGTCAGCAGGCGGCTCATTATGCGCATTATGACGGCGCGTACCTTTGCCGCGTCTTCCTTTCTGCCTGCCGCCTCAAGCACATTGTACACACCGAGCAGCCCTTCAATGGCATAGCCAGTGTTGCCGCTGCGGGCCTCCAGCTTGTTTGAATGGATTGCCCACCATCCGTATGCCTGGATGGCGTCCACAATAAGTGCGTCATGCGTATTCCAGTCCGCGTCATAGTATTCCCACATTGCCATCATCGACCACTGAGAGAAAGACTTGGAAGTGTTTGCGTCGCCTCCTGGCTTCCAGCAATCGAGGGTGTATTTTTTCAGCAGCAGGGGCAGTGCCATTTCAATGCGTGGAATAAGGTCGGTGCGTCCCATGTACTTGGCGGCCTTGATGTATGCAAGCAGCGCCTCTCCGTCATAGTATCCGCTGGACTTCGCGCTTTGCAGTCCGTGTTCGATTTCGTACATTGATGACCAGGAGCCATTGGGCATTTCCATGGACTTGAGATAGTTCAGGTGCGTGTCCAGCAGTCCCTGGTATTTCAGGCGCAGATCCGCCTCCATGAATTGCCCGCGTCCCCTCATGTATTCGATAAGCGCCAGTGAGAGCAGGGCAGGTGTGCCGCTGGATATTGCTGGATTGCCAGGGTAGCGCGAGCATTGCGTGCCATTGGCAAGCGTGATTACGTTTTTGGCAAAGAAGTCAATTCCCAGACGCGCCGCCTTTCCAGTCGGCTCGTTGTATCTGTCCCTGCAAAGGCTGCACAATGCCCAGAGCGCGCCCGCCTGGCGCACTGCATTGTCCTTGTGGACAGTTTCGCCGTTTTCCAAATCCAGCATGTACACGAAATTGCCATCGCTTTTCTGGTGGTTCAGAAAATAGCTGCGCCCCAGTTCGATTGCCTGCACCAGGGCCTCCTTTGTCACTGGCGGGTATTCATATTTGTCAAGCCAGTATTTTTCCCTGGCGAAGTTGGTGAACGCATTGTCCGCGCAGAGCAGTGTGCACAGCAGCAGAAAGATTGATGACAGCAGTTTTCTCATTCAAGGTCCTTTCCCATAGCCTCGGGATATTTTGCGATGACTTCCTCTGCGAATTGGCCGAAGCAGTCCTGTTCCAGCGCCAGACGCGCATCCGCGGCCAATTTCAGGTAGAAATGCAGATTGTGTATGGACATGAGCCGCGCACCTAGGATTTCATTGCAGTTCAGCAGGTGCCTGATGTAGGCGCGGCTGTGGTTGCGGCAGGCATAGCAGGTGCAGCCCTCAAGTATTGGCGAATAGTCGGATTTGTAGCGTGCCGCCTTGATGGGGATGGTGCCCTCTGGCGTATAGGCGCTGCCGTTCCGCGCCATGCGGGTGGGCAGCACGCAGTCGAACATGTCAATGCCACGGGCAATTCCTTCCACAATCTGCCTTGGAGTGCCCACTCCCATGAGGTAGTGTGGCTTCTCCTCTGGCAGGCATGGCGCGCAGAAGTCGATGGCCTTCAGCATGTCCGCCTCTGATTCCCCTACGCTGACGCCGCCGATGGCAATGCCCCCGAACTCCATGGCTCCAATTTCACGGCAGGCCCTTTCGCGCAAGTCCTGGTACACGCTGCCCTGCACGATGCCAAAGCGCAGCTGCCCGTTGGCGCGTGGCTGCTCCAGGCATTTTCTTGCCCAGTTCATGGTCAGGTTCAGTGATGCCTCCGCCTCGCCGTGGCTGGCGGGCCAGGCTGTGCACTGGTCGAATGCCATGGCTATGTCCGAACCAATGATGCGCTGTATGCGCATGGATTCCTCTGGCCCCATGAACAAGTGGGAACCATCTATGTGCGACTGGAAATGCATGCCCTCTGGCGTGACTTTGCCCAGTTTCGCCAGGCTGAACACTTGGAAGCCTCCACTGTCCGTCAATATGGGCTTTTGCCAGTTCATGAAGTTATGCAGGCCGCCAGTCTCACCCAGTATTTCAAGGCCAGGCCGCAGGTAAAGATGGTATGTGTTGCCCAGGATTATCTGCGCACCCAGGTTCTCCACTTCCTCATTGGTCATCGCCTTGACCGTGCCGCAGGTGCCAACAGGTATGAAAATCGGCGTCTGCACATCGCCATGGGCTGTATGCAGCACGCCACGCCGCGCTCTGCTGTGGCCATCTTGCTTTTTTATCTCAAATATTGGCATATTTCATTAGTTAAGGTTTGGTGGGTTCTGTGCGGGGCGATACCATCGCCCCGCTTTTTGGGCAGTGGATGCTAAAAGCGGGG
>JAFYGL010000113.1 GCA_017543165.1 Victivallales bacterium
AGGTCGTCTGTGGTCTGTACGGGGCACGCTATTCCGCGCGGCCATTGGCCGCGCGTCAGGACGCGTGACCGCCATTCGCCCCTGGCAGGCACAACACTATCCGCCACCACAGCCCACAGCCCACAGACCACAGTCCACAGACCACAGTCCACTCTTCTTGATTATTGCTAATCTTGTGGTAATTTAAGGCAAGATTTCATCATTGCCATCCAAGACAAATGCCAGAGCAAAATAAAATCTTCCACACGCAGGACGTCCCCAAGTCGCCAGGCGTGTATGTTTACCGCAACGAGGCGGGCGAGGTCATCTATGTGGGCAAGGCACGCAATCTGCGCTCCCGCATGAGCAGTTACTTCCGTGCCTCGGCACTGGCGCAGTCAGACCCGAAACGACGCGCACTGATCCACAGCATCGCCTCATACGAGATATTCACCGTGGCAAGCGAATCGGAGGCGCTGCTGCTGGAAACCCAGTTCATCAAGCAATATGCACCCAGATACAATGTGCTCATGCGGGATGACAAGCGCTTCCTCAACATAAGGGTGGACATGTCGGAGCCATTTCCACGCCTGCGCCTGGCCCGCATCAAGCGGGATGACGGCTGCATCTACTTCGGCCCATTTCCTCAGGCAGCGGCGTTGCGCTCCACCATAGACTTTCTGAACAAGCACTTTGGTCTCAGAACCTGCAATGTGCATTGCCCCACAGAGGAAGACCACCTGCATTGCCTGGAGCACATTGTACGCGCCTGCCCATGCCCCTGCATCGGCAAAATCACGGCACTCGACTATGAGGAACGCCTTATGCAGGCGCTTAATGTATTCCGCGGGCTGGAGGGCGCACAATCAGTTTTGAAGGAGCTTGACCAGAAAATGCACTCACTTGCGGCGGACATGGACTTCGAGGGAGCCGCCGAGGTCAGGGACATCATCAGCAACATAAAGACCATAATCGAGCCTGCCAGGCGCTTCATGAACCAGACAATGCTCACCAGGCACACTGCTGGCAACACAGAGGGCATGGCTGAATTGGCAAAACTGCTGAACCTGACGGAGCCGCCTCATTGCATGGAGTGCTTCGACATGTCGAACATATCAGGGATACTCGCCGTAGGCAGCATGGTATGCTTCAAGGAAGGCAGGCCCTCGTCGTCGGACTACCGCAGATTCAAAATACGCAGCGAAACCGCCAGGGACGACACGGCCTTCATGTCGGAGGTGCTTACACGCCGCTACGGCCGCCTTCTGCGGGAAAACCTGCCACTGCCGGACTTGATTGTGCTGGACGGCGGCAAGCCGCAACTGTCAGCGGCGACAAAGGTGTTCCAGGAAATCGGCCTTGAAAATGTGCCCTACATTGGACTTGCAAAAAAGATGGAGACAATTGTACTGCCTGACGGGCAGGAAATCCTTCTGCCACGGGACAACCCAGGTCTTAGGCTGCTCCAGGCAATCAGGGATGAGGCCCACAGGTTCGCCAACGGATTCAACAGGGAACTCCGCAGCAGAAGAATATATGATTCACGCCTGGACGATGTTCCAGGCATCGGCAAGGTCAAACGCCAGATGCTGCTCAAGGCATTCGGCTCCGTGGCCGAACTCATCAAGCACACACCAGGGGAAATCGCCTCAAAAGTACCTGGCATCGGCGAAGAGACAGCGTCCAAAATACTGGCAATCCTTAATACTAAAAGGGACTAAAAGG
>JAFYGL010000114.1 GCA_017543165.1 Victivallales bacterium
CAGTAAAGGATGCCCCCGCCCAGTTCTGGATGACGGTTTCACTGTCAGACGGCGGATTTGAATCCATTTCCGTTGATGCCCCAGCCCCAGATTGCTTCTGTGTTTCCTTCTGAAGATTCTTGGGGTCGCTGTAGTACTTCTCCCATTTCTTCTTCAGTTCCTTCTGCTCCTTCTGCTCCTCCTCCCAATCCTTGTTCTGCTCCTTTATATCTTCTTTCCATTCCTTGCGCTTTTCATCGCGGTCGGCCTGCCGCTTCTTCTTCTCCAGTTTCAATTCAGCCTTGCGCCTCTCCAGGTCGTCCTTTGCCTGCTCATGGCGTTTCTCGTCCCGGTTCTTCCTCTCCAGATCACGCTTCTCGCGCTCCACGTCATCTTCCTTCTTGTCATCCTCCAGTTCTTCCTCCCTGGTGATGTTCCTCTGGCGTGTCGCCTGTACGCGGGCAAGCTCCGCCGTATCTATGTCCACCAGATACGGCGTCAATATGAACATGCGCTGAACAGTCTCCTTCTTCTTGCTTATGCCGCCAAACAGCCATCCAATGTAGGGAATGTCCCTCAAATACGGTATCCCCCAGTGCGCCTCCTCCTCTATGTCCTTCAGATAACCTGCCAGCAATATGCAGTCCCCCTCGTTAACGGCAGCCTGTGTCTGGACAGAGGATTCACGGGTCAACGGCATCGCATCAACGGAAATGGATTCAAATCCGCCGTCTGACAGTGAAACCGTCATCCAGAACTGGGCGGGGGCATCCTTTACTGCGGGGAACACTATGCGGGGCTTCACATTCAGCGTCATGCCTGCCTTCACCTCCTCCAGCGAGGCCACCTCGGTGCCCACCACACGCGCATGGTAACTTTGTGTATCGCTTATGGTGGCGGACATGTTGTTCATGGTCAAAATGGAGGTCCTGGATATGCCCCTGGCCTTGCCCTTCTGCCTAAGCGTGGCAAGTGAAGCGTCAACTGTGACATGCTTGCCTATGTAGGCCATGGCACCAGAAAGCCCCTTGCCAATCAACTCCTCTGGCGAAAACAGATTGTCCACATTCTGGCCTGCCGCGCCTTCCATGTTGCCTGTCGCTCCCTTCACGGACAATGACAACTGCCAGTCCAATGCGTCGTTCTTGCTCAATTCAAGCGTGGTCACTGCAATCTCCACCAGCTTTTGAGGAACATCCAACTCGGCAATCAGCTTTTCATAAACGGGCATCCTGGTCACAACGTCTCGCACCACAACGGCATTCAGGCGGTTTTCCGCCTTGATTATTGGCTGGAATGTCCTGTCCATTGCCTCCTCAAGCACATTGTCCCCTTTGTTTTCGCCGTTCTTCTGTGCCTTGTCCTGTGCCTTGGTTTCGCCGATCTTCATTATGTCCTCAAGCATCTTCGCCACGCCCTTGATTGAAGGCGAGGCCTCGCCGCCACCGCCGCCGCCCAGCGTCACATCGTCCGCCCAGGTATGCTTCAAGGGGAATATGCGCGTTTCAATCTCGCTGTATGTGCGCTTCTCCCGCAACTTGTCCGCCTTCTCAATCAATTCAGCCACCAGCATTACGTAGCGGGGCGGTCCGGCAACCATCACCAGTTCGTCATTGGAAGTGGTCTTCAGCGGGAAACGTTCATCCTCCACGCCAAGTTCCCGCAGCATTTCACGCACTTCGCCAGCCTTCATGTACTGCAAGTCGACAAGCAATGTCTCTATTTCGCTGCTGGCATAGATATACAATGCAGTACCGTCATAATACCAGGCCAGGCTATGCAAAGTGGCGACTTTCTCAAGAAAGTCCTGCGGCGCAAGATTTCTGAAATCTCCTGATAGCACTCCAACAACATTTTTTGACATAACAACAGAAAGTCCCTGCGAGGTGCCAAAGGAGTTCAAGGCATCGACCAGGGACATTTCACGTGCTATCAATGTATATTCCCCTGTCTTCCAGGGGATCATGGAGGGCTTGACTTTGGCCTCCTGGGAAAATGCCGCTCCCAACATGCAAAGCAGGGATACCAAGGCAACTTTCAAGAAAGTTCCATTGTTCATATTCATTCCTTGGAATATTATATATTCAGGCCTGCGGCCTTCCCCGCAAGCAATCAGTAACAAAAAACGCCATAATTTAACCATGTTTTCATATTTCGCTAATGGGCAAATGAAAAAATTGGCCGTTGTTCCGCGCGGAACAACGGCCATACGGAAGTCCGGCGCCCTGACGCGCGGACAAACGCCTCTACGGACGTATGACGATATCGGGGAAGACAACTGGCGGCGCATTGAGTTCGCCTGCACGGGCGACCCACCAGTCGCAGGAATCCATGAACTTCTGGAAAGCGTGCACCAGTTCCTGGTTGCTGTCTGTTTCATTGCATTCCTGCCAGAGAATGCATGCGTCGGCGCGTTCATCCCAGGCAAGAACTGCATCCTCAATCAGCATGCGCCCCGTGGCGTACGAGGCCAGTTTCGGCAAATCGCCGAGGTTCCTGTCGATTATGCGGGACAGCACCAGCCTCTTCCCCATGATGCGCACAAGCACGTCGCCCTCATCCACACGCATTGTGAATGAATGTGCGCCCGCGCCTGGCTTGTCTGGGTAGCCTATTGCCTCGCACAATCTTTCCAGGGAATTCTTCATCGTCAGATGTTGTTGGCGTTGCTGGTCAGTACGTTATTCAGGCTCTTCAGCACGTTGGTGATGATGTCGTATGCCTGGTCGCGCTTGTTGGTCTCGCTCTGCAGTTCGATCATCTTCTCCTGGCTGAAACTGTTCAGCGAATCCATCTTGGATTCAATCTCGGTAAGCAGATCATCAGTTCCCAGGTTGGGGTTAATTCCAAGGGCCTGTAGAAGCGCACTTGCATTGGCATAACTTTCCGTCGTTCCATTACCATCCGTATCTACCTGCCATGTGCCGCCTGACTTGGGCTTAATATTTGATATTGCTTCACCATTCAGCCTCCTCTCCTCGATTTCAGTCAATATCTCCAGCAAATAGGTATTGTTGCTAAGTTCCCGCATTATGTCGATTACCGCCTCTTCCTTCTCCTGGGCGCGGGCCAGGCACACCACCATCACCAACTCGCTCATGGACAGCTTTCGCAGGTTGCCACTTTCGTCCTTGACGCCAGCTACCGTGTACATGTTGTACTGTGCATTTATGGCATCGTAATTCTGGAATCGATCATCATTGCGCATGGTGTCGTCGTATGCATACAACGAAACAGCGTTCATCGTTACTGACATATTCTTCTCCTTAAAACATTATGGTATTCGGTGCGGTGTTCCACCTCGTTAGTTAGTACAGATTGCTTGCAACCCTCAACGCGCTTTGCCCTGCGGATTTGATGAGGTTGGTGCCTGTGGTATAACAGTTGTCCCGCTCATTGACAAGTGACTGCAAGTCAATCATGTCCTCCTGAGCCTGGCGTGTCAATTCCTCCAACTTGTCCTTGATGGCTTTTATCGCCTTGTTGCGATTGTCATAGCTGTCCAGGTTGCCAGGAAGTGCGCTTGAATCAATCCCCAGTGTGTTGACCAGATAGTTCTTTATGGTACCCCATCCACTGGTGACATTGCCTGAGGCTATCTCACTCAGGTAATTTGAGGTCGTCTCTATCTTCTCCACATTGGGATTCATCCTGTTCATCTTAATGACGCTCCTGGCCTCCCTGTTGGCACCGCTGCGGATGCAAACGGCAGCCATGATCTGCCCAAAGGTCAGCGGATCGTCCCCATCCATGGAGTACATGTTGATGGCCTCTGCGCCTTCAAGCGCATAGCGGTTCACGGCTATCTGCACGTTTTCTATCATAATTACAAGTTCCCTATTGCATTGTCACGGGTATCGGAGATGCTGGACATCAGGTCGGAGGCGGTGGTGTATGCCTCGTCCCTGCGGTCCACCAGTGATTCCAGGCGGGACATGTCCGTCTGGGCCGCGTTGTTCTCGCGGTCTATAACATTTTTCAACTTGGAAACCAGACCATCCAGCTGCGCCTTGGTGGCAAAATACCCATGCCCCGAAACCCAGCACCAATCCTTATCGTTCCAGTCGTCCTGATCATCATCAATATCATCATCATCCCAGATGTTGAAACAACTAAGACCCAACTTGGACAGCACACTTGCCGTTGCACTGGTGAAGTACTCAGGATCATCATTATCCTTACCCATTGGTTCATCACCATCATCATCTGATTCAAAAGTTGCCTGCCATTTCGTGCATTCAGCCAAAGCCGTGCTCAGTTGCTCCAGCCAATTGTTTCGGTTCGTCATTCGAGTGGATAGAGGATTGACCTCGGCCTCCACCACAGTTGCACGGTCCAGAGCAACGAATGTCATCAAATCCTGCAAATCAACGGGGGTGTTAGTTGAACTTGCGGCCACATTGGGGGCGTTCATCTTGTAGTCGTTGATTTTGGTACCCCAGCGAGACTCAAAACCCTGAATCTCAACTGTTTCTATTAGTCTGGCTCCCATAGTGCCTCCTATTGCCCAATCATATTAATGATGGATCTAGCCGTATTGTTGTATTTCTTTGTGATTTTCGAAGCATTATTGAATGCCTCGTCACGTTTGGATATCAGCCCCTGTAAAGTAACCATGTCCTGCTGGAGGTCATTGTCCTCATTGTCCATGGCATACTCCGCATTGGCCTTCGCCGTCTCCGCATCCCCATATTCAACGTAGCAGACAGGTAGAGCGATTACCGTCTCATCCGTTATGTTTAAGGTCACTCCGTACTTTTCCAACTTCGCCTTGAGGGTGCGCAGCGATGGATCATACGCACCTTCAGGCCAGAAATCATCGGATTCGTCGGCGTCCATGGCGGTAATAATCCTGGAAAGCTGCGCCACGCAGTCGCCAAGCTCCTCCAATTTCTTCTGGCGCATCTTCAGCACTTCGCCATACGCCTCGGTCTCTATTTCAATGGCAGTGGTCTGTGCGAATGCCGCCCTTGCCATGGCCAGGTCATAAGCCTTGTGCGCTTCACCCTGGACTGTATAGTCCACCATCTGCTGGCCATAAACCTTGAGGCCGTCTATCGGAGTTGTTTCTATTAATTGCGCCATGATTCCAAATGCGGTTTCCTAAACGGGATAAACGCGGATCCCGTAACGGAATCCGCTTAAGTTGCTGTTTGGGGGTATTGCAAAACCTTCAATGCGAGCGCCGAAGCGGCGCTCACTCAGGTTGATCAAAAGCCTTGAAATAAGGTTTTGCAACAGCCCCCCCTTGTCACTTATCAGGCTTGTATTGCCTCGTGCATGGACTGGTTCTCAGCCTGCTGGACAGCCTGGAGCAGCTGAAGTGCCTTTTCGATGACATCCTGGAAACTGGTCATCAAGTCCTTAGTCTCTGCCAGTTGTTCTTCTGCCTTCTTCTCATCAGCGCCCTTTGCTGTTGCATCCGCCATTGCCATGTCAGCACCGCCGCGCACCAAGGTCTGGCCCAAGTTGCCTAAAGCCATGGTGATGTCAGAGAAGCCCTTGGTCCAAGCCTGACTCGTCTGAATATTCTCGTATTCCTCGGTGTTCTTCATTTCAGTCATCTTGCTCTCGAAGGTCATCTTCTTATCCATGAGGTTAGCCCTTGCCTGGTTAACCCTGCTCTCAAGCTGCGTGCGCTGCTGGGTGATATCAGCCGCTTCGGGATCAGCACCTTCACCTGGCACTGGATGCTCATCGTTGAAGGTATTCAAATTGCTCTTGGCAGTATTCAACTCGGCCTGCGCCGTGCTCACGTCATGTGCCGCCCCGCTAATTCCATACTGGTTGTTAAGGGAAAATTCCGCCTTCACATTCGAGACGGTCTTGGCGGCGGAGTATATCGATGCTCCGACCTGAATTAAGCAGACTATGCCTCCAGCAATCATTCCTGTCAAAGCCGCATTGCGCTGTGCGCCAGCCTGTTGAGTGATGCTGGTGATAACCTGGGCATTCTCCGCCTGGCGGATATCACGCTCGGAGTTCTTAAGTTCCTGGGCACACTCCAGAAGAAGCGCCAGCACCTGATAAACATCAAACAACACCTTCGAGCTGCTTCTCTTGGCGGGAGCAGTTTGGTCGCTTTGCTGAGTTTCCTCGGGCTTCTGTTCCTCCTGAGTTTCCTCTGTCTTCGGTCCCTCCTGAGTTTCCTCAGTCTGAGTCATTTTTTCAGTGACACCGCTGGTCAATTTGTTCACAGTCTCGTGAAGTGCATCACTGAAGGCCTGCAAATCCTCGCCACTGAATTTGAAGACCTCAGTGCCAAGTTTGTTGATAATGCTGTCAATCTCCTCAGGCGTGTAGCCTTCGGGATTCGGTGTCTCTATGTCAGGTATCGAAGGATTCTGAACCTTTCCTTCACCGCCTTCGATAAAGGTCAGATTCTTGTCCCCTATCTTACCGCTGTTATCCTTGCCTTCGGTTTTGCCAGCGCCTTCGATATTGTTCAAAAGCACATTCCAGTTAGGAGTGTTGCCTCCAATTCCATTGATTTCTGCCATGATTTTACCCTCCGTATTATGCCATCTGTCCAAGGTTGTTAGCCAGAGTGCTCTGAGTCTCAGTCTCAGTCTGCAACAAGGTGACTATGTTGGAATAGATGTTCTGGATCAACTGAAGAATGGCCTGAAGTTCTTCCTGGTTCTCCTCAAGTTTCTGGCGCAACTGCTGGAGTACCTTGGTTGCCTCGGTCAAATCCGCCTGCGCCATGCCTGATTCGTAATTCTTGAAAGTTGCCACGCCATTCGCCACGACACTGAGAAGACCAACTGCCTTCATCGCAATATCAGCAATCTTCTGGATAGTCTGCGCGGTCTGTGCCACCTCTTCCGCTACGTTTGTAAACGCAACGCTCATGCTCGCGCCACCGCAAGCAAGTGTGGCCGCCAATATGGCGACTGAAATTGCGACCTGGGCGACTATCTTTGCCGCGTCCTTGCTCATGCCCATGGATTCAAGCAAGTCGGCCAAGCCCTCCACAATCTTATCCATGGCACCCGTCTCATTAAGTATCATTGAACCCACTGCTATAACAGCAGCAGCAACTGCGCCTATGGCAAGACCGCCAGTTGCAACGCAAGCCGCAACCGCAACCACAACTGCCACAGCCGCCATCAGCCAGCCAAATATCTTGCCGAAAATGCCGGCACTTGCCGCCTCGTCCATCTTTTTGAGGGATTCCTTCAATTTCTCCATGCGCTCCTTGTGCTGGGTGGAGATGTTGTCCTTCTGGGATTCAATGCGATCCTTGGCCGCTGCTTCCTGCTCCTCGGTCTGTTCCAGCTGGAGGAACAGCAACAACTTCTCCAAATCCACTTGCTTGCCTTTTGGATCGCTTGGGTTGTCGATTGCGGGTGTTCCTGTGGCGCCTGTGGCGGTTCCTGTCTCGGCACGGCTGTTTGCAGGCGTGTTGGTCACGCGCACGCTGCGGTCTGTGCCCAGAAGGCCTACAATCTCCTTCACCAATGCCTGTCCCTTTTCATTCAGATTCAAGCCCCTGGTCACATCCGCCAACTGGTCCACGTATGAAGGCTTGTTAAACGAAACTTCTCTTATTCCTGGTGTATCTGGCATAATCGTTCTCCTGTTTGCCTACTGTTTGATTGTCAATTTTCCAGTAACCGCCTATTTCTCCAATGTGGCCTTCAATTCAGCCGCCTTCTTGCGGTACTCGCGCCCGAGTTCGGTGTTCTCGGGGCTGTATGCCTCAAGTGCCGTCAGGGCCGAAATTGCATTCTGCTTGTCCCCCATGGCGGCGAAGCACTCCGCAGCAAGATACTGGGGCTTCGGATTCTTGATGTCCAGGAAGGAGGCGTATGCGTAGAATTTGACCGCATCCTGGAAGTCGCGCTTCATCTGCGCCACTGCGCCGAGACCGGTCCAGTACTTGGGGCAAAGGTGGTCGAACAGCACGAGGAAGCGGAACACCTTCTCGGCATCGTCGTAGCGTCCTGTGTTGTAGAAGCTGAAGCCCATGGAATAGACAGCCTCCATCTCGGCATCCGTAATGCCCTTGAGTTCGCGGACAGTGCCCATGTCCATGAAGGACTTCGCGGCCTTCTCAATTTGTTCATTCGTCAATTTTGCAAGGTCAATCGCCATTTTTCTCTCCTGTTAGTCTTTGGAGTTGATTTCAAAACTGCCAATGCTGGCGCCGCCTCGGCGCCCACGTTGGATGCTTTGAAATTACCTCTCTTGTAAAAATCAAATCTTGTCCTCTCTCTTTGAGCTAATCGTGTCCAGGATCTCCCTGTCATGATTTGATATGGCATCCTGCATTATGCGGAGGGGGCTGTGC
>JAFYGL010000115.1 GCA_017543165.1 Victivallales bacterium
AATTCCATATAAAGTGCAGTAATGAATACATCTTTGTTTTGCCCCTTGCAAACCTGATTTTCAGAGGCTATGTTAGAAGCGGAAGGTGGGTGGGGGAAGCATCCCAAACAAGGTACACGCGCACGAAAAAGGGAATTATGTGTACACGAATTATGTGTGCATGAAAAAGGGAGATTATGTGTGCACGAATTATGTGTGCAAGAATAAGGAAGGCAGCAAAAGGACTGGTGCTGTGAACCAATATCATTTGGCGAGGCATTACAGGAAATTGCTAACATAGAAAAGCCTCACCGAATGATATTGGCATAGTGCTGGCGTGACACAACTATTCGCGGCGATGGTATCGCCGCGAACATAACAAACAGCGGAGGTCAGCGAAATAGGCAACATAGCGTAATGGCTAAGCCATTGGCAACATAGCAGGACATCTGGAACGAATATTGCATCATCTCCTTGATTTACCCAATATTCGCCTTACAATATCGGCAACCATCAGCACACAAAATACGCAAAATCAAAATGTACCTTTCATACCCATCATCACTAGACTCCAGCCTGACACTGTACGCTGACTTCGGCATCCCCGAACAGAAGGCGCATCTGCGCCTGAATCTGCATGGCTGGCACGGTTGCGTAAAAACGCAGCACAGGGACAACGTGGAGGCGGCCCGCGGCAAAGCAGAGTGGTTCTTCATTCGCCCTGAAATGCGCGGTCGCGGTGATTCAACAGGCAAGCCAGACTGCAATGGCTACGAACTCCAGGACGCCATCGACGCCGTGGAATATGCAAAACAGCATTTTGCTGACAAGATACTGGAGCCAGAGAAGGTATTTCTCTCTGGCGGCAGTGGAGGTGGCGGCAATGTGCTGGCTCTTCTGGGCAAGTTTCCAGACTATTTCTGCCGCGCACACGCCGATTGCGGTGTCTATGACTACGCAATGTGGTACAGAGGCGATGCAAAGGGCGAGTTCCGCGATGAAATGGAGGGCAAGGGCTGGATTGGCGGCAATCCAGACACGAATCCAGAGGCATACCAAAGCCGAAGCGGCATCACCACCGTTTGCAACATACAGACGCCGCTCATCCTGTTCCATGGTGAAAACGACATCCGCGTTCCCGCCGAGCAGGCGCGCCGCCTGATGGACGAGGTGCGCAGGCTGCAAAAATGCGCACTGATTCACTACTTCGAACTGCCCAACTGCGGCGGCAGGGACCATTGGACGGACATTACGCCAGAACTTATGGCATTCCGCAAAAACACGGCCTCCGCCTTCATGGAACTGCCTAGCCCAGCCATACGCATGCCCCGCAGCGGCCTCCTGACCGTGGCTGGCTACCTGGTGACAAAGGACTTCACGGTGCGTCTGGAATCAGTGGACAATGTGGCGCAACTGCGCTACGACCTGGACAGGAATGTCTTTGAGCTAAGCAAGCCTGGCACGATAGTACAAACAAAATGTTGAACAGTCTCTCTGTAAAAATCATATTATGAAACAGGAAAATCCAATCGTCTGGGCATGGTGGGGCTGGGAGCCGCTGCCATTTTATCTGCATTACAAAAAGAATGCGCCTGGCCTGCTCAATTCCAACGAGGGCGAACTAAGGAAATGGTACCACCTCATCCATGAGGAATCCACGGTAAAAGCCGCCGCTGACCTGGGCATAAACTGCATCGTGACGCATTTCATCAAGGGCTTCGGTCTGGCACATGAAACGGAGGACGTCAAACTGACTGCACAGCTAGTGGAGAAATGCCATCGGCACGGGATAAAGGTGTTCGGCTATATTCAATACGGCTCGATTTTCCATGAGACATTCTATCTGGATTATCCCGACGCGCAAAACTGGATACAAATAAACGAGGATGGCACGCCTTTGCTGTGGTGCAACAGCAAATCACGGTATATGCCCTGCATTGAATCACAGGAATACCTGGCATATCTGAAAGAACGCATCAGGCAGGGCATCCTTGAAGTGGGGCTTGACGGCCTGCATTTCGACAACTTCTACGCCCGTCCCTGCTACTGCCAGCATTGCCGCGACGCATACCGCAAGGCCTGCAATGCAGAACTGCCAACCACACGGATGATGGAAGAAGCGCCATATTCGCCAGAGGTGCGACGCTGGGTGCGTTACCGCTGTGAAAAACTGAACCAGCGCATGATTGAATTGCGGGATTATGCCCGCAGCCTGAAGCATGATGTGATGACAATCTGGAATCCAAGCCCCATACGAGGCCTGCTTGACCAGCGCATGCTACGCGCCACGGACGTATGCCTTCTTGGTAAGAACGCAGGCTTCATTTGGTCTGAAAGCGGCAATTTTCCTGGCATTGGCGAACATGGCCCAATTCACCAGGTAAACTTCTTCAAGACAGCTGCCGCAGTGGGGTACCGCACATTCTCCACCGTATGGAAAAGCAGCACGGAGGGCATTGGCCTCCCAGAAACAAAGGAGGAAGTGGCCCTCGTAAATGCGGAGACAGGTGCATTCGGCGCGGAAACAGGCAACAACTGGCTCATGCGTCCCCACTACATGCACCAGTTCCCAGAAGGCGAACTATGCCAGGAATGGAAGAGGCAAGTGGATTTCATCAGGAAAAACCGCCAGTTGTTCACTGGCAGCAGAGGCAAAGGGGAAATCGCGCTGTTCTTCGACAGGGAACAGGCCGAACTGGATTTCCCCTACGCATACAAGTCATTCCTCTCATTGCAGCAAATGCTGCTGCAAAACCACATCACCTTCGATTTGCTTTTCTCTGGGCAGGAAGCGCAATTCCAGAATTACGCGCTAATCATCAGCGCCGCAACAGGGCAGCCTGATATCATGACTTTTTCCAGGGAGGAACTGAACGGCGATATTTCAGGCTCGTATCAGGCATTCGTCGTACAGCCAGCCCGCAGCAAGGAATTAATCCAGCGCATTCTAGACGCCCTGCCCTCACGAGAAATCACAGTAATTGCGCCAGAACACGTTTTCATTGAGAGACGCATCGCGCAGGACGGAACCAACATTCTACATCTAGTCAACTACGACAATACCCACCCCATACCAGGCATCGATATCCTTTTCAACAATCCGCCCAGCAACATAAAACGCCATTCGCCTGAAGGCAACTCCACAGTCCGCCAGAATGGCCGCACAATCACCCTGCCTGCACTGCATACCTGGGCAATCCTTACCTGGTAATATTCAACGCAGAGACGCACGCGCCTCTGCGTTGAATTAGTGTGTTTCAGATGATTTCCAGGCCGTCGCGGTCTGGCAATGGCTTGTGGGTGTGTGATGTCTTGTCCAGGTAGAAGAATGCGGTGGATGAGATATCGTCCTGCAATGGCAGGTACCTGCCGCCTGAGCGCCAGCCCAGCGCCTGGATTGTCACGCGTATGTTTTCGGCAAAGCGTATGGGGTCCTGTATATGCCAGCGGTAGAGGCCGAACCTCTGCTGGGAAACGTAGAGGCCGTCAGGCCGTATAACCTGTGGCATTCCCGAATACGGCGTGCAGAATTCCTGGTATCTGTGGGTGACAGGATTTTCAAAGTTGTACGAGCCGCAGAAGTAGTCTTCCGTGCCAGTGCCGCAGATTGTGGGGAAGTCCTTGTCGCCGTCAAGGTAGAATTTGATTTCGCCCTCGCCCCACCATCCGCAGTTGTTGACGCCCCAGGCGATGTAGGTTCCAGCATAATGTCCTATGCCGTAAATGCCGTCCAGCAATGTATGCACCTGTTTGTAAGGCAGCGGATTGCTTCTGCGGAATTCCGCCTGGAGATAGCCTGCGTTCTCTGGTATGCGGCCCAGTGCGTAGTTTATCTGGTAATATGCTGTAATCTGGGTGTCGTTCAGGTTTTCCAGCGTAATCCGCGCATGTTTGCGGAATGGCATCTTCCAATAGCAGTTGAATGCGCTGCCAGGGTTCACGCAGACTATCTGGCTGGTCACTTGCGCAACTGGCTTGTTCGCCATGCAGAAGAAATCGCCCGCAGGCACCTCGATGGCTGGTGTCTCGTCCTCATCCCAGTAGAAGCGGATGATTTCATACCGCCAATTGCCAGTAAGTGTAATCCATATCTGCTGTATCTCGCCTTCACCGCTGATGTCCGCCAGCGTATGGGTTGTGCCAGCGGGGATGATGACGTAGGGCGATACCTTCCATCCCTGTCCAAGGTCGCGCGCCGCCGCGTATGCAGGCCCGTCAATGGAGCGCCCGCCCTGTCCTGGTTCGCCAGTCGGATTCTCTGGGCTGATGGAGCGTGTCTTTGCCAAGGACAGGCACGCCATGCTGCTGAAATCACTGTTTACAAAATTATCCATGTTCATTCTTTTTTAGATGAGAGACTTGATAAGGGTTACGGCCTCTGCGATGTCCTTTTCCTGTTCTGGGCCGAGTGGCAGTTCGCGCTCGATGATGAGGGGGCCGGCAAAGCCTTGTGACAGCAGTTTACCGAGTAGTTCCGTAAAATTGGTTGCGCCCCTGCCCAGCACGGTTTCCTTGCCGCGGCGGTCGCCTGGGAGCGCGGGAACCGCGTCCTTGCAATGCACAACCTTGATTTTGTCACCAAGCAAATCCAGAAGATTTGCAGGTGTATCGGTGCCGTAGATGAGCATGTTGGCCGGGTCGAAATTGATGCCAACATTGGGTTCATCGATATCCGAAACAGTCTGCTTCATGCTGGCGGCGCATTCAGTGCCTGTCTCAAAGAGGAAATCCTGACCATTTGCGGCTGCGAAGCGCGCCAGTTGCTTCAAATCCGCAATCAGGCGCTCGTAGAAGGCATCCTTTTCCTCTGGCACGAAGCCCACATGGCATGTGATGTAGCGTATGCCATAGCGTTTTGCCCAGTTCATCTGGCGGCAGGACAGTATCATGCGTTCGGCTCTGTTGGCGGCGGGGACCAGTCCCACTCCCTCCCGTGGATGTTTCCAGTCCTGATTCGGGAATGACAGGAACATGGTGGGCACGGCAATGCCGTATTTTGCAAACAATTTGAAGAATGCATCCGAGGCGGCCTTTGCGGCCTCGGATGGAGCAAGCCAATCCTCGTACACGCCTGCAATCTGCAATGCATTCAGACCGATTTTCTGATAATAGGCAATTCTGCGTTCATCTATGTCGCTGCAGCGCAGCAAGGTTCCAATTACGGGTGTGCTCATGTTCTTCTCCTGTAGTTTTCAAAAGTTGGCAAAATATACCCAGGGTTACGGGGTTTTGCAATCCAAGAGAGAACAAACGATATTGGATAATGGCGCGGTTCTCCGCGCGGCCATTGGCCGCGCGTCAGGATGAAGGTAACTCTGTAAATATGCAAACAACAATGTTCTTGCCCATCTGGGCATCCAGATATGCAGAAACATTTAGGTATGCCTGCATATCGTTCTACCTTCATCCTGACGCGCGGCCAATGGCCGCGCGGAGAACTGCGCAGGGCAAAACTATTTTTATTTTCGCCAATAGCAATTACATTACCAACACCCCAAAAACAAGGAGCGAATATATGGAAATAACAGAAATAGCCCGCCGCGCGAAGGAGGCCTCGCGCCAGTTGAATGCCGCATCTGGCAAGATGCGGGCAGATGCATTGAACCGCATGTGCCTGAAACTGGAGGAATGCAAGCAGGAACTTATGAAGGCTAACGAGGAGGATTTGGCTGCCGCGCCTGACTTGTCGCCCTCATTCCAGAAGCGCCTGCAAGTCACTGAGAAGATATTCACCTACATGCTCAAGCGCCTGCAGGAGGCGGCTGCGCTGCCTGACCCAGTCGGGCGCATTCTTGACGGGCGCACAATGCCCTCAGGCCTGCAAGTCAGCAAGATATCAGTGCCAATTGGAGTTGTGGCCATAATCTACGAGGCGCGTCCCAATGTCACCACGGATGCGGCGGCGGTTGCATTGAAGAGCGGCAATGCCGTGATTCTCAAAGGCGGTTCCGAATCCATACGCACGAACCGCGTTCTGGCACGGGCAATGCGGGAGGCTTTGGTG
Organism: Victivallales bacterium; assembly: GCA_017543165.1. The sequence goes on from JAFYGL010000115.1 coordinate 5,984, forward strand.
GAAGCAGGTCTGCCAGAGGACACTGTGCAACTCATTGACCGCACCGACCATGAGGCGGTGGCTGAACTTCTCAAGCAGGACGCATTCGTGGATTTGATAATACCCCGCGGTGGAAAACAACTTATACGGGCGGTTTCCGAAGGAACGCGCATTCCAGTGCTGAAGCATTATGACGGAATCTGCCACCAGTATGTGGCTTCAGATGCGGACGAGACAAAGGCAGTGCCCGTGGTTGTGAATTCAAAATGCCAGCGGGTGGAGGTCTGCAACGCATTGGAGACACTGCTGGTTGACGCCGCCTGCGCACAACGCCTTCTGCCACCAATCGCGGCGGCACTGAAGGCTCAAGGGGTGGAATTGCGGGGCTGCCCAAAGACATGCGCGCTTATTCCAGGCTGCATCCCTGCAACGGAGGATGACTGGGGCACGGAATATCTGGCTCCCATACTTTCCATTAAAGTCGTGGACGGCATAGACGAGGCGATGGCGCATATCGCGCACTATGGCTCTGGGCATACAGACGGCATCATCACAGAATCCCTGGCGCTTTCACGCAAATTCATTGCAGGCGTGGATTCCGCCTCGGTGCTGGTGAATGCATCGACGCGGCTGTCAGGCGGAGGCGACTACGGCATGGGCGCGGTGGTCGGCATCAGCACAGACAGGCTGCATGCCCGCGGCCCAGTTGGCCCGGAGGAGCTCTGCACATACAAATGGGTCGCCATCGGCAACGGCACCCTCCGTGACTAATCCAAGGCGCAGAGGATTTTTGCTTTGCTCTCTTCCCCATGAGGGAATTTTCCAGGGACGAAAGGGACCAAAGGGACTAAAGGGACT
>JAFYGL010000116.1 GCA_017543165.1 Victivallales bacterium
CCTTGTCCTTGAAGAAGCCGCAGTCCTTCTTCTCGTCGAAGCCCTCGTCATGCCCCATGCCGCACAGGGGTATCCAGCCCATCTTCTCGTTGCCAGAGACCACGAACTGTATGTCGATGTACTTACGGTGCACTTCCACCTTGGCGGTAGCCTCCGTCTTGCCTTCTGGTTCCTGTATCATTGCGTACGCGTCATCGCCCGCGATGTCATAGCGTCCGCATTCCATGCCAGACAAGTCGGAATTCTCCAGAAACTCAAATGCCTTCTGGAACAGTGGATTCACATTCGCATAAAGACGCCAGTTGGCAAGTCTGTCGATAATCATTTCTTCTTCTCCTTATTGCTTGAGACTTTCAATTCCAAAAACGCCTTGCGAGCCAAGGCATTGCAATTCATTATCCGCTTGAGGAACAGCATTTCATCCACGGGGGAGACGGCATGCCTCTTGGCCTCCCGCATTTCCCGCAGCGACCCGTCCGCCTTCATCCACAGCAGCCCCCATCCCTCCAGAAGTTCAGCCGTCTGAAGCACGCCTTCCGGCACCACCACGTAGAGCCTGCTGCAAAGTGGATGTTCCAGGATGTGCTGGAGGCAAGTGCCATTGTACAGCATGGCCTCCAGCGAGGCAAGCCTGGCGCACAACTCGTGATACTCCTGGTTAACGGAGTGGGCGTAGTCCCATATCGCCAGTTCGTCAAACAGCAGCCCTTCCTCGCGCAGTCCAGGCTCCGTGGCGCGTATGCCTGCCTCCATCTTCTCCCGTTCCTCTTTCAAGGACACGATTTCCGCCATTATGCTCTCCTCCACGGAGCATGACGGCCAGCAGTCCTTACGTTCAGGGCAGCATATAAAGACGCGTCCACTTACGCCCGAGCCCCCTCTTCCCAGCCAGGCGGCGGCTATGTCCACATGGTCGGTCTTGCGAAACATACCCATATCAAAGGCCAGCCCGTCGGGACGGGTGCGCCGCGACCACAGCCAGTCCAATACAGCCTTCCGCAGTTCCAGTCGCAACGCCCCTTTTCCGCCAGCCTTGATTTTGGGTTCCATGCTCATTTTTTCTCAGCCTTCGCCTTTCTGGTTGTAATTATCTGGTATGCCAGTATTATCAGGAATGTTACTGCCAGCAGAATCGTGGACAAGGCGTTTATTAGTGGCATCCTTCCCCGCCGTATCATGCTGTAGATGTGTATCGGCAAGGTGGTGGAGCCAGGCCCAGCCACGAAGAATGAAATGACAAAGTCGTCCACAGACAGCGTGAACGCCAGCAATGCGCCTGAAAGTATGCCAGGGAATATGACTGGGATGAGCACACGCCACGTGGTGGTCCAGGAGTTGGCGCCCAGGTCGCGGGATGCCTCCAATATGGTCATGTCGAAGTCCTGCAAGCGGGACAGCACCGCCATGGTCACATAGCTCAGGCAGAACGTGATATGCGCGATAATCACCGTGGTCAGCCCCAAATCCACCTTGATTGCCACAAAGAACAGGAGCAGCCCTATTCCAAGCAGGATTTCAGGCACAACCAACGGCGTGTACACCAGGAAGAAATGGGCGTTCTGTATGCGGCTGCTGTACTTGTGGAGGGCTATCCCCGCCGTCGTGCCCAGCACAGTGGAGGCCAGCGTGGAAATGAACGCGACCACCAGCGTGGTACGCAATGAATACCATATCTCCCTGGAGTTGAAGTTGAAAAGGTCCTTGTACCAGCGCAGCGTAAAACCCTCCCAGCTTCCGCCAGAAGGCGATGAATTGAAGCTGTTGAATATCAGCAGAAGTATCGGCAGGTAGAAGAAGACTATGACAAGCCAGGTCACCAGGCCAGGGAATTTGCTCTTGCGCATCATGCTAGACCACCTCCTTCGCTGGCTCGGGACGCTGTCCCTTGCCCTTCTTCTTGCCTTTCAGGAAGAACAGAAGCGGCACTATCATGGCAATCACCAGCACTGCCGAAAGCGCACTGGCGGCAGGCAGGTTCCTGTCCGTGAATGTCTTCTGCGCAATGACATTGCCTATCATGGGGGAGCCTATGCCGCCCACCACGTCAGGTATCACATAACTGCCGAAACTGGGTATCAGCACCATCAGGCAGGCGGACAATATGCCAGACTTGATTCCAGGCACAAACACGGAGAAGAACGCCCGCAGCTTGCCCGCCCCCAAATCCATCGCCGCCTCCATCAGAGTGAAGTCGTACTTCTCGGCGGCCGCATAGATGGGCAATATGGCGAAGGGCAGTTCCGTGTATATCATGACCAGCAGCACCGCCTCTGGGCGGTACAGCAACTGCGTGTCAGGCGTGGCCAGATGAAGGAAGACCAGTGCCTGTTTCAGCAGCCCGTCTGGATGCAGCACGCCCTTCCATGCGAATATGCGGATGAGGAAGCTGGTCCAGAATGGTATGATGGTGAGGAACAGGAAGAGGTCCCTCTTCCAGGAACTGCAACGGGCGATGTAGTAGCCCACAGGAATGGATATGGCCAGGGCGCTAGCAGTGGTGGCAAGGCTCAGCCATATCGTGCGGAAGATTATCTCGGGATAGTTGGGATTC
>JAFYGL010000117.1 GCA_017543165.1 Victivallales bacterium
ATTTCACGAATTTTCTCCAGTTATGCACGCCACCTCTCCTGCTCGGGGCATTCCGCGTTGGAGATGGCCGCGAACTTGAGGAACTGCCGATTACGCTGCATATTGGTTCACTTGCTGAACAAGGATTCCCGTTCTTCTGCTCAGAACTCGCAGTGTCTGCGGAATTCGACGCCATGCCATGCCAGGAGGAGACATGGCTGGACATATCGCCATGCCCTCTGCCAATTGCGGCGGAACTTAATGGCCGTGACCTCGGCACACGCCTTTGGGGGAACGGGGCACTCGCCATCCCTCCAGGAACAATTCAGGCAAAGGAAAACCGCCTGGTTCTTCGGCTGTGCGGCGATATCTGGAATGTACTAGGGCGGCGCTGGATTGGCAGGCGCGTACCGCCAGTGCCATTCATCCTTCCCGATGTCGCAATCGCAACATAGAAACTTTAGAAAAAGCTTTTTGAGAGGTACTTGCAAGGAGCCGCGTTAGCGGCGACGGACGCTAGCCGTGGGTGGAGCGAGCGCCGCAGGCGCGAGCGAAACCCACGGATGAGCCAAACAAAGGTTCCAGCCGCGTTAGCGGCGGCAGAAGTAAACATCCTGCCATAAGGATTCTTTCGCCGCTACGCGGCTTCATATTTCGGTGGTGCATATCCGTGGGTTTCGCTCGCGCCTGCGGCGCTCGCTCCACCCACGGCTAGCTTCCGTCGCCGCTAACGCGGCTCCTTAAAAAAGCGTCTTTGCGTTCTTTATATGGCGTAGATTATCTTGTAGCCGTAGCCTTCCAGAGTATTTTCGTCTGGTGCACTGGCGTTGAGAATATGGAATTCGCTTGTGGGCTCAGCCAGTTGGAATGTGAAGTCTTCTATTGTTTCGTGGGTGGTGTTTGCGCAGAAAATGAGGTATTCGGCTTTTCCCAATACATTGGCGTGCCTGTAGTAGCTGATTCTGGCGCGCTTGTCAGTTTCTGCGTTGTTTTTCCAGTAGGGGCTCCATTCTGATTGCGCCACGGGAAAATGCTCCAGTATGTTCCAGATTGGGGACATTACCTCCAGTGGATGTGATATGCCGTTTGGTCTGGGCAGAATGCCGTGTATGCATGACATTGCCACCGCATTCTCAAAACTCCAGGCTGGCAGTTTTTCGTATGCGATGAATTCCACTGGCACGCCAATGTTGCGCCCGCAGTACTGGGCCCTGAAATAGTCCAGGGGCATGTCGGCATACTTGCCTGAAATGTACTTGAACTGCATGTTTTCTCCGTACCAGGAGGAATCAATGAATGGCAGTGCCATGCAATTGATGCAGCCCTGGCTGTGCACATTTATGATGCCGCCTCGCTTGTGTACTATGTCATAAAGCCTCATGAACATGCGCCGCACTGCGGCCACTGGGTATGTGCCGTGTATTGTGCCGTCCTGGTCCTTGTAGCCGCAGCCATGCTCCATGTTTGCGCATGAGCGCAGGTTTAGGGAACTGTCAAGGTACACGCCGTCCACATGGAATATGTCCATGATTTCCTCGATGCCCTTCAGCCAGAGTTCCTGGTACGGGCTGTTGTAGCATACGGTATAGTCCCGCTGGTATGGAACCCTGTACCATCCATCGGTGAGTTTGCCATTGCTCAATTGGGCCGAATACTTTTCCAAGTCCTGCCAATCCTTTGCCAGTGAGGAGAACTCATACCCAAAATAGGGCAGCACCTTGATTCCGCGCCTGTGGCATTCCGTCACAATTGTGCGCAGTTGCAATTGCGTGAACTCTGACAGTTGGGCCAGGTTCTGGGATTTGTTCCATTTTTCGTGGAGCACCAGTGTATCGACGCCCTTTTCCACCATCAGGTCGTAAACATTGTTCTGCGCCAGGTAGTCCATGTAGTTTCCCTTGACCTTCACAAAGCAGTCCAGATGCAGTGCCTTGTGGAAATAGGGCTGCTTTGGAAATTGCTTTACTGGCGTGGCCTGCAGGCAGAAGCCAAATGAGATGGGAGTGTAACGCCATTGGCCGTCTTCTGGCGCAACGTCCCACTTGCGTGGATGGCTGTCCAGCAGATGGCAGCGCAGAATGACAGCATCTTCGGCATGCACGATTTCAAGGGCGCAATTCTTGTCCGCAGGCTGCCAGTATTGGTCGCTTTCAGCGCACCAGCCAAGCCCAAGGTCATCATTGCCCAGCCAAAGGCATGGAAGGAATGGCAGGTATGCATTCTTGTCAGGAATCCTGCCACCGCCTGAAACCTCGTTCTTTGGCAGTTCAATGCCGCCTTCCAGCCGCATGATTTGGTTGGGATACATATTGAAGAGCGTGGCAATTTCCTTTTTCAGCGGGATTTCCAGCCAGAGACGCTCAAGGCTGTAGCGCAATTTGTCTTCAGCGGCCAGTCCATATAGTTGAGCCACAGTCATTCCGCATGGCATTATTTTAATGCTTGCCTCGATTGCGCCGTCAAAAGAGACAGTGAATGCCGTATCCACGATGAAACGCGGCGTCTGCATAGCACCGCATAGCACCACCTGCTCATCGCTGCGGCTTTGGATGAAGCATTCGCTTTCGTTGTCTGGGTAGTTTTCATCCCATTGCATGGGAACGCCATCTTCTATGCCCACAATGCGCATGGGCGACGCCAGTAATTCCTGCCCCTGGGAGACGATGGAGCAGGGCAGGGAGCTGGCTGCAAACGTGTATTCCCGTCCCCATACGCGCACTTTGTGCTGAAGTCCCTCGCTGCTGACCTCAATTGGATGAAAACCGCTTAGCATAATTGTCAGTCCTTGTTTTTGTCCACGGATTCTCTTGACTATCCAGTACTCACCTGAAAGGTCTGGATATTTTATTTATCCACAGATTTCCACAGATTTTCACTGATTTCATCTGGAAAACGAGCCTTTTAGTGATTTTAACGAGGCGCTGCGCCTCGTCAAAATCACTAGAAGGTAATCAGTGAAAATCTGTGTAAATCTGTGGATCAATATTAGATTTTGTCCAGTCCCTTGAGTGCCTTTGCTGGGCCGACGGCGCAGTCGTTCCATATCGTGGCGTTTTTCCAGAAGGCGGCGACAGTGGCGCATAGTTCTTCCTTCTTGAGGGACAGGTAGCGCCTGTGCATTTTCTCCAGTGTGTCGTTGTCTATGCCGAATATTTCAAAGTTGCGCATTGCGGTGGCAACCTCTGTCGGACGTATGGGGGCCAGGTGTCCTTTTACCGAGGAGATGATTGCCTTCTCCACATCCGCCTCGTCGATAATGTCCTGCAATAGCCTTGGCACAGCGTCCATGGTCTCAAAAGAGTGCATTGGGGACGGATCCTGGGCGGACATCATGTCTATTGTGCCATGCAGTATCCTGCATCGGGAGGCTGTCCCGTATGCACCGCCCTTGATGCGGATTTCGTTCCAGAGATAACCGCAGCTCAAGATATTGGAGAACACAGCCATTGGAATGCAGTCCTTTTCCCAATAGAACGGGGCGTTGAACTTTCTGACGCAGGCGCTGACTTCCGAGGCGACTGGATAGCCTTCCCTGCGCCCATTGGCGAACACGAGGGAAGAGGGCACCTGGAATGTGGCCGCCTTCAATGGTGAGAGGCTGCTCTTTCTGCCTGGTATCGAGGCGATGAATCTCATGGCGATGTCCCGTTGCTTTTTGCCGCCCACGAATGACACCAGGATTGGCTTTGTTTCTGCGATGCGTTCAGTTATTGTCGCCAGTTCTGCTGCAAGTTTGCGGCGCAACGGCACGGAGGAGGCCAGTTTCTTGTTGTTTTCCGCGGCGACAAGGCCGCCCAATGCCTCATCGTAGCTGCCGATGGGATTCAGCCCTGCCGCGGTACGAAGGCCAGCGTATGTATAGCCATAGTAGGCAAGGGTGTTCCTTTCCTTGATGAAAAGTTCCTTTGCCGAGAAGTCGAAGCGTGCATTGTCCGTGAAGTCTATCGCTTGCATGGCCTCTTGAAGCAATTCCAGCATACGCGGCAGTGATTCCTCCAAGCCTGCGATTGAGAATGCCAGTGTTCCCTGCTGCAAGGCCTTGCAGCCAGGTCCCTTTGCATTGCCAGTAAACATATCGACAGACAAGTTTGCGCCCAAGGACGCCCATTCTGCCGCGACCTGGTGGTAGGGCTTGCCCTTGGTGCCCATTTTGCTGGCGAAATACACGAAGTGGGACATGTTCAGCAACTGTTCTGGCGTGAATGCATTGAACGGCAGTACAATCTGCATGTTCACCATTCCATTGGTGAACATGTCGCTGCTGCAGAAGAGTATCCCGTTAGGCAGCATTTCCTTCTGATAGTCCAGGGTTATAGGCGACTTTGGTATTTGCGGAATGTGGAGGCTGGGAAGCGTGGCCAGTTCCTCTGGCGTGTTGGGGGCTCCTTGCAAGGCTTTCAGTTCCAGTGCCTTTCTGTCGATTTCCTGTAGTTTCTCCTTGCTCATCTTTGCCTTCAATGCCGCCATTTTCTTGGCGTTTTCGGCATTTTCCTTGTCTATGAGCTTGGGGTCTGGCAGAAGATGCAGTGTAAGGCAATGCTTGTTGTCAATAAGGTACTTGCGAATGAGTGAGGACAGCCAGTTCTTGTCTTTTTTCAGTTTGTCCTGCAATTGCTTGAGCAGTTTTCTTTCGTCCAGCAGCAGGAATGGGTCTTCTCCATAGCACCATACGTCGAATACCTTTTCCATTTGCTTGAAGACGAATTTCTTGCTGATGACCTGCTGGCTTGCCTTGTACTGCATGAATGCGGTGTGGAGTTGCTCTTCGGTAAAGCCGTTTTCGGCAATTTGCGCCAGTGTGCTTTCAACCAGATTTTCCATCTTGTCGAAATCTGTGGGCTTGATGCCGTTGACTGCAAGGATGAAGTTGGTCTCTGGCGTCTCGTCGTCAAAGCCGCTTATGGCCAGGCTGCCGCAGAGTTTGGATTCAAGGATGGCCTTTTTGAGGGGCGAGGAGGAATTGCCAAGAAGCAGATATTCCAGGAAGTCGAATGACATGTCAAGCAGCGGCTCCCAATGGTCTTCCAGCAGGTATGCCCTTGCCCATGCTGCGGAATCCTTCTCTGCGTCCAGCGCGGGCATGAAATGCACTTTTGCCTTTCTGGGCTTGTCCCATCTGGGCTGTTTCGGGCGGGGCGGCTCTGGCTCCACCTTCTGGGACAGCCATTCTGGCGACAGTTCTCCCAGGCATTTTTCCAGAAAATCCAGTTTTTCCTGAGTGGGAATATTGCCGTACAGGAAAACCCTTGCGACCGAGGGATGATAGTGGTTGCGGTAGTATTTCTTGTAAGCTGCGTAGCTTAGGCTGGGAATCGCCTGGGGCAGGCCGCCAGAGACAAAGCGGCGTGGCGATTTGGAGAGCAGGCGGGAATATGTTTCCTTGGCGATGACTTCGTCCAGTTCCGCCATGTAGCCACGCATTTCATTGTAAACGATGCCGTTGACCTTCAAGGCGGAGCGTATGTTGCCTGGCTTTTCGAATTCCAGATGCCAGCCTTCCTGTTTGAAAATGCTTTCTGTCAACAGCGGATTGAAAACAGCGTCAAAATAAACCGAGGCCAGATTGAAATAGTCCGCCTTTACTGTGCTGGAGACTGGATACACCGTATGGTCCTG
>JAFYGL010000118.1 GCA_017543165.1 Victivallales bacterium
CTGGACAAGAACTGGATATGGGTTCTCTGGAACGCAAAGTACATTACCTCGCCAAACAAGGACCAGGATTACACCACGAATGCCAACAGGCCCATCAATCCAATTGTCGGATGCCCGAGTTCCGACAGCACGAACGTCGCGAAGACGGGCTGGAAATGCGGGTATAATCTGACCAGTTCCGACTTCAGTTTCAACCCATATTCGGGCACTGGCTACGCCTCCTTCACGAACGGGGGCTACAACGAGAAGGTGGTGCCTAATCTCGGTTCCCATCTGCTGTTGGCGGAAGGTTCGGAAATCGTGTGTGATGATGCCAACAAGTTCCAGTTCAGGCACGATGGCAAGTACAACTACCTGCTTTCAACAGGCAGTGTGCTGACCAAAAACGCCATTACCAACGCCAATCTGAAGAACGATGCCTGGTAATAAAATCAACGCAGGGATTTTTAGCAAAGATTATCAAGGAAGAGAAGTTATGCTAAAGCATATATTCATTGTTTTCGCTGCATTGTGCGTGTCTGCATTTGCGGTGGAACTTGGGGGGGACTGCGCGGTGGTGCGCCCAGAAAATCCTACTGCAATGGAGAATACTGCGGTGGAAAAGTTCTGCGAACTATACAAGACCGTTGTGGGCAAGGCGCCAGTGGTGCTGGCGCAGACGGTGGTTCCTGATGGTGCTGCCGTGTATATCGGGGACACGGCGGCTGCCCGTGAGTTGGGCTATGTCGCCAGCGAACTGAAGCGTGAGGAGACAATACTGCATGTCAAGGGCAACAGAATTGTGCTGACTGGCGGAAGCCAGGGCGGCGCGGTGTATGCGGTCTATGATTTCTTCCGCAAGTTCGCGGACTGCGAGTGGTTCGACTACTGGACATTCCGCCTGCCCAAGGCCAGTTCAATCAAGGTCCATGATTTTGTGCAAAGGCGCGTACCTTCATTTGACTACCGCAAGATTTATGTGGGGACAAACGGGGGCAAGACCAGCAACAAGGAACTGGGGGCCGCGCTGAAGATGTCCGAGTGGAGGAACAGCATGGTGATAGGCTCACCAGGCGTCGCACACACATTCTATAACTATTCGCGCTACTGGCCCAAGAAGAACCTGAAGCTGTTCACCATGAACGAGAAGGGCAAGCGCATGCTTCCCCGCGGCACGATAGGCCCGAATTTCTGCCTGAGCAACCCAGAATGCGCCGAGTTGGTGGAGAGGCAGCTCCGCCAGTGGATTGAGCAGGACAGGGCAAGAAACGCAAAGGCGGGCCTGCCCGCACCGTATCTCTATGTCCTTGAGGCAAATGACATCACAAACTATTTCTGCCTTTGCCCAGAATGCCGTGCAACCAGCGACAAGTATGGGGACAGTGGCCTGATGCTTATCTTCTTGAACGGCATAGCAAAGAGAATCGCAAAGGACTATCCAGAGGTCAAGCTCCTGGCGGGCGCCTACGACTTCACAAGGAAGCCCCCGAAATGCGAGATTCAGGTTGAACCGAATATATCCATTCTATATTGTCCGCATTATGCCGAATTCTACAGGCCCTGGAGGGAAAGCCGTTTGGGGGACAACAAGGAGTGCATGGACGCATGGGGCAGGCTAGGCAAGGAAATTGGCATTTGGGAATATTGGATATTCTATTGGGACAACTATCCCGCGCCATATACGATGGTCGCCCACATGGCACGGGATTTGCGGGACTACAAGGCTGCGGGCGTCAGGTACATGCAGGCCGAGGCGGAGGCATGGGAAAGTTCCAACTTCTTCTCGCTGCGCCTGTGGCTGGGCTATATGCTGATGTTTGACCTGGAGCAGGACGAGGCCGCCTTGATGAAACGCTTCATGGATGGCTATTTCGGCAAGGCCGCACCCATGATGCAGAGCTATCTGGATTTGCTGGTGCGCCGCCAGAAGGAGATGCCGCCTGAACCTCATTTTACAATATTCAAGGCAAAGCACGGGCCTGACAGGCCATACCTTGACGCCGCATTCTTCAAGGAGGCGGACGCTCTGTTCGAGAAGGCGGAGCAGGCCTGCGCCAATGACAAGACGGCGTTGCTGAATGTGCGCCGCGAACGCATGATTGTGGATGAGGCGATGCTGAACCTGTGGTACAAGCAGAATGTGAAGGGGGATTTCAACAAGGTCCTGGCCCGTCTCAAGGCGGAGTGGCTTGAGCACATTGACTTCCGCGTGGCGGAGAACGCCCGTGTTGAAAAACTGGCGATGCTGGACAGCAAGCTCTCGCGGCTGGCCAATCTTGGCATTATCGAGCAGCAGAAGAAGGCGCCTCTGCAATCACTGGCGATACCCCGCTCAAATGACTGGGGCAAGTGCGCGGTGATAAGCAAGTGGTTTGAGACGGCTGGTTTTCCAAGCAAGGCGAAACTCACGCTGGAGGCCAGGCTTGAAGGGGAGGTGCTGATGCTGCGCGCCAAGGACAGCGGCATTGACCGCAAACTAAAGGCAACAAGCAGAATCTGGGACGGGGACGAATGGGAGATCATGCTGACTGCGCAGCCAGACAAAAAGGAGTTCCTGCAATTGCTTGTGAGCAGCGAGGGCAAATACGTTGCATATTTCACGACTGCTGAGAACAGATCCGATGCCCTGGAAAAAAACGGTGTCAAGGTCAAGTCAAGCGTGGAAGGGCATGTCTGGACATTGGAGGTGGCGATTCCATTGAGCATTGTTCCAGGCAAGGGAAACGAGTTGTCTGGCAACTTCTTCCGCTCCGCCAATGACGCGAAGAATGCCCAGAGCTGGAATCCTGTGTTCGATGAGAACTTCCGCAAGAGAAGTGCCTTCGGCAAAATCACTTTGGAGAGGTAGTCCGATGTTGAAGAAACTTTTTGGCGTAATTGCGGTTTGCTGCTGTGCAGTCTTTGCCGCGGAGATTGATTTGGCGGCAACTGGAGAGGCCAGCCTTGCAATGCCCCAGGGCAACATTATATTCAAATGTGTCGATAATGCATTGCAGGTCAATGTGGAGTGCCAGTCGGAGGTGCTTCCTGCCCTGAAGCGCAAATATGCAACTTTGCAGTGGAATGTGTGGGAAGGTGAATCCGTGGACTTGACCTTTTCGCCCTACGGAGGCTGGCCAGGCTATCGCCTGAGGCTGAATCCTTCGGGCAAATTTTTCCAGAGTTTCAATGGCGAGCCGAAATGGATTTCGCCTTATTTCAAGGCGAAGGCCACCTTCACGGAGAATGGCTGGCTGGCCTCGTTCACATTGCCATTTGCGGCATTGGAGACAGACATTAACGCAGGCACGGAAAAGCCGTCCCGCCAGGTGCTGCCTTCCGTAAAATGGAACATGGCCATCTCACGGCGTGCAATGAATGCGCAGGGCAAGGTGGATGTGCTAGTGCCTGAAGGCGTGAAGCCCAGCAGCCTGACGGAGTGCCTGAAGTTGAAACTGGCGGCGAATGGCATTGCGCCTTACAGGGCAACCGCCCTGTGCTCGGTGAAGGCGATTCCGCTGTCCATGGCTGGCATCGGCAATGTTTCAGGCCGCGTGTGCCCAGCAAAGGATGCAAAGGCGTCGTTTACAGGTAAATTGCTTCTGTATTTGCATGTGGACGAGGATGTAAGCAAAATTGCAGAATGCGAATACAAGGTTGAGGCAGGCGCGGAAAGTTCCTTCTCCTTGCCAGCCAAGGTGGAGGAGACAGGCGGTAAACTGTCCTTCCATGTGGAGTTGCTGGATGCCGAGGGCAAGTTGGTTCATGTTTCAAGATTCCTGAATGTCGAGAATCCCTGGGCGGAATGAAAGTGGAAACAATGAGCAATAATAATTGGATGCAAGTGCCGGAGACGGTGAATGGCCCTGCTCTGGTGACTTACAAGAACACATTCGTGGCGGAAGAGGAGACTTTTCTGGATTTCAGGTGGAGTGCGGATGAGCGAGCGCAGATTTACCTGGACGGCGAATACATTGTTGATGGGCCAGAGGCGGGTTGTCCCGAATACTGGTATTACAAGGATTTCCGCAGGAAGGTCAGTGCTGGAGAGCATTGTCTTGTGGCTCGGGTGAATGTGATGCCAGGCGAATGGAACTATTCGCAGCTTACCATTCGCTATGGATTCTTCTGTCAGGAACGCTCAAATCTATTGGGGCAGTGGCTTTGCCGCCACGAGCAGGGGCTGGAATACGTCGTTCCGTTCCCAGACTGGGCGAATGTGCCAAGGGTGAAAGTCACCGCCGACTACGGCAAGGGCGAGTGGCAGCCCGTGAAACTGGCGGAGGATGCCCGTGAATTGCATAGTCCCGATTTGCCAGACATGGAGAATGTCCAGGTGTTTCCCGAGGAAATCAAGCCAGGCATTCTTCATTTCCGCGAATATGTGTGCTGCCGCACGGAATGGCGGTTTGAGGGCAGGGGGATTGTGCGTTTCCGCTGGGCGGAGACGCCGTATCTGGATGAGACATTTGACGATGTGAATCTCAAGGGCCACAAGGGCAATCGGGACGGGCATTGCTTCATTGGCAATGCGGATGAGGTGCAGGTGGACGGTGCCTTGCAGTGGAATGACTTCCAGTGGAAGGCAGGGCACTATGTCATTGTGGAGACTGAAGGCGACGTGGCCTGGAGCGCAAGGTTCTTCAGAACCAACTACCCGCTGCCAGATTTCAAAAGCCAGGATCCTCTTGCCAACATGGCATACGAGACCTTGCGGGCCTGCTCCCATGAGACATTCATGGACTGCCCGTACTACGAAAGGCTGCTTTATGCAGGCGATTCCAGATTGGAGGCGCTGGCCTTGTACCATATCTGCGATGACCACCGCCTGGCTGCAAAGACCTTGAGGATGCTTCTGATGTCCCAGAGGGAGGACGGCTCCATTCAATCCCAGTATCCCTCCCGCGCGATACAGTTCATACCCACGTATATTCCGATTTTCCTGCTGTCCTTCCACGACTACTGGAAGAAGCACCCAAATGAGCCGCTGATAGCCGAACTGATGCCCAGATACAGAAAACTGGTGGACTATGTGGTGGCGCACACCACTGCTGAAGGCTGCGAGATGCCTGGCTGGCAGTTCCTGGACTGGGTGGAAGGCTGGAAGAACGGCGTGCCAAAGGGAAATTGCGCACTGAATCTATTTGCGGCAATTGCCTTGCGCTCTGCCGCGGAATTGCTCAAGAACGGGCATTTGCTGGAGGTGGCGCAGGGACTGCTGGACACTGTGCAGCGCAGGTACTATGCGCCTGAAATGGATGGCCTCTATGCAGACGACCTGGAACACACTTCGTTTTCCGAGCATACGCATGCACTGGCCATTCTGGCTGGACTGCCTCCGTCAAGACTTGACGCTCCTGGCCTGATTCCATGTAGCATATATTTTTCATACTCTTATTTGGCAGCCTGTGTGAAACTGGGGCGCAAGGACCTGTTGGAAAAGCGTCTGGATGTTTTCAGAAAACTGCGCAATGAAGGTCTTACCACATTGCCAGAGGAATTCAGCAATCCACGCTCTGATTGCCACGCCTGGGGCGCATACGTGCTGCTGTTTATTTGAGTGGACAGTTGGGTGCCTGCGGCGAAAAGCCGCGGGTAGAGTTTCGCCTGTCTAACGCGGGGCTTTTCGCCCCGCGCACCCGACGTTCCACAGTCCACTAGCCACAAGGCCAGGCATCCAGCAGGCGTTTATGGGATGGATATGAGTGGCTGGCGTATCGGTTGCGCATTTCAATGATTATCGGGCAATGGAAAGTGCCGTTTTGCCAGTGCCTGAAAAGTGGGGCGAGCGATGGGAAGCCTGTGTTTCTGCCTGAGATTAGGCGGTGCCCGTCAGGGAATGGATTGTCCTGTGAGCGGCCAGTCTCGTATTGGTGGATATGAATGCCGTTGATGAGATTTGCGCCCGCCTGCATCCATGTGTCCAGTGTGTTTTCCTGGTGGAAGGGGAAGTTGGTGTAGGCATGTCCAACATCCAGGTGGCATCCTACGTTTGCGCCGCATTTTTCGCGCAAGGCGTGCACAAGAGCCAGCCATTCTGGGATGATGAGTCCATAGCGTCTCTTTTCGTCTATGGGGCGCCCTGGTTTTGTATGCATGTTCTCTATGCCGACCATGATGCCGTGCTCCGCAAGCGGGCGGACAGCATCGATGAACAGGCCCAGCACCTTGTCCCAGTTTTCGCGCACAAAGTCAAGTGGATACTTGGGCACGTGCAATGTTACACGGTTCACGCCCAGCGCATCCAGTTCATGCAGGAAATCATGGCGTTCATTTTCCAGGGACAATTCTGGCAGGTGCACTGAAAGGCATTCCCCGCCTGCTTTTCGCCAGCGTTGCAGGCAGTCTTGCAAGGCATTGCGCTCCATGGTATCAAGCACGTTATAGCGCAATTCCAGCACTTTGATTTCGCCTTGTATCAACTTGTCGATTTCTGGGGCGATGTCGCCATGGAGGGAGATGCCCAGGTGCCTGGCAAAGTCCTGCCTGGCGGCCATGTCCCATTCTGAAAAATAGTCTGGTTGAGCCATTTTTGTCAAAAGGTGGCCTGCGCCGTTTTTGAGGCAGAGCACTGGGAGGTCTGGCGCCAGTTCATTCAGGCGTTGCTTTACCATGTTCCAGTGCCGATATGTCCACATTGAATCCTCCTCGCGCTTGGTTTCGTTCAAGTGACCTACCATTAAGTTGCGTGGTTGGAAATCCAGATTGAAACGGCAGAAGTCATCAAGCATTGGGAAGTCATGCAGATGCGATACATTGCGCCCCAGCCAGAGATGTGAGAAAAGCCAGTCAGGCTGTTTCATTTCGGCGGGGATGTCCTGGCTATAGTCCCGCACATCCACGGGGAATGCCAGTTTCAGGCCATCGGGTAGTGTGATTAGGAAACTGGCTGAAGGCAGTTGCGTGCCATGGAAGCCAGGATAGGCCTTTATGCGTATGCCCTTGTGCTCAAAGGTTTCTCCTTCATTGAGGACGACAACTGTCGATGCGTCTAGTTGACATTCATCCTTGACTTGAGCGGCAAGGAAGTGTGGCAGTACCCAGCGTAGTTTTGGGGAGCGCCCCAGCATCTTGACGAGGCGCTTGTCGTAATGGTCGCCATGAGCATGTGTCAAGATGCAGAAATCAAAGTCGGCGAGGGCGGCGGCAATGTGCTCCAGCGCCTCAGTATCGCATAAGTTCCGCGGTGCTGGGTCCATGCACCAGCGGCAATCCAGGCCAGTGGTGAATATCCAGGACGAACAATATGGCAGATGCACGACGGTTTGCTTTGGCGCTGCGCACTTCTGGAGATTGTCCAGCACAAAATACCAGTCTTCTATGCTTCTGGCATTGATTTCATTCTTGATTTCATCGTATGTCATATTGGCGTGCCCATCTATTTCTATCCACAGATTTACATCTTCTATCCACAGATTTACATTGATTATCACAGATTACTGATGGTGGCTGCATCCCAGTTCCACTGCGTCTGAGCGTTAAAGAGGAGGTACTGTGAATAGTCACTCAAGAACAAAATCCGCGGTAATCGGTGTAAATCTGTGGATAAATTATTTGTGGAAGTTCAGGGAGTAGTCCAGGGCTGTAGCCTTGAGGACGAGCCTGGTCAATTTGCAGGGCCAGACTGTTGTCATGAATCTCAATGGCATGTCAGGCAATGGCTCTGTACCTGCGACGTTCAGGTTATGCAGTTCCAGGAACACATTGCCCAATTTTATACCTGTTTCCAGTATTTCTGGCTGCTTTGCGCAAATCAGGTTTATTGTGACGGGCAATGGCTTCTCCAGTTCAATGTGGTCTGAAATGGAGAGATTGCTTTCTGCAAAGTCCATGGTTCGTATGTATTTTCTGACGCCGATTTGCTCTGGATATGCCTTTGACAAGTCGCAGAGATAGCGTTTCCCTTTCTCTGTTTCCTGCAATGTGGCGTAGTCAAATGATTGGCGCTGCTCCAAGTTGTCACCGAAGACGGCGGCATTGTGGCCATTGCCCCGTGTATTCCACAATGTATAGCGCGCCTCATTGAAATTCTGTCTTGTGTAGGCGCCAGTGCCTGCATCCACGATTATGGGCTCGTCACCTGAGAACAGCGAGAAATGTCCCAGGTCGTTGTGATTGTGGGATTCATGGTTGTTGTGCGCCTTGAGTGAAGCGGAGAAGTCCTGGCTTCGCAGGATGAGCAACTTGTCTTTCCAGTAGCTTATGGGCTCAAGTTCGCCTGGTTCAGGCAAATCCTTGGGGATAAGGAAGAAGAAGCTGAGCATTTCCTCCAAATCGCCAAAATGGTTTGAGAGCTTCCAGAAGAATGTATCGTACATTTTATTTATGCGGAGCATGCCAGGTGTCGCATATTTAGCAGCAACTTGCCCGATTACGGAAGGCATTAGCCTTGGTACTGGCTGTGAATCGCCATAACTTAGGAAATACTTGTTGCCGATGAGGTCGTCGCCAGGGAAGTTGAAACTGCGGCGGAGTTTGTCCACGGCGAATATGCGGTTTGCGCAACCTGGTACCATGCGCTCCTTCATTGCGAGGCACTTGAAGAGCATGCCGCTTGCCAAGGTTGAGTAACTGGGGCCTTCTGGATAGTAGCCGTCGTCGAAAATGTTGTTTATGAAGCGCGTCATAGGATGGCAGTAGCTCTGGAAGAGCGCATCCAGTTTTCTGGTGTCCTTTTCGCAGGCGACGGCTGCCTGCAGGGAATTGTAAACGCACCAGGGTGTCCAGTTGTTGGGATGCGGAACGTGGAACCACCAGCAAAGATGCGATGTTTCCGCATTTAGCGGGGCATATACCACGCGCTGCAGCACAGCGTTTCGTATGCGTTCCGCCAAGGAGGACCAGCTTTTTTCCAGAAGGGGCTCCAGTAGAAGCAGGATTTGCCCCAATGTGGCGCCTGTGTCGGCTGCAAACAGGTCCGCCCCCTGTATGGTGGCGGGATAGTCGTTCTCCCATGACAGGTGAGCTGGCACCACCCATGTCCACTCCTCAAGGATGGCGTTTATGTAGTCCATGGTTATGGGTAGGAACTTGTCCACATCGCCGCTTATGCATAGTGCGCAAACCAGTAGCGCCAGGTTTCCGCGGCGCGCGAAGTACTTGTTTTCAAAGTCTTTTCTATTGCCATCCAGGACGAATCGACGCCGTTCTGACGGGAGCAGAATTGGTATTGGCTTGTCTAGAAGCTGTTCAGTCTCGCGGATGATTTCCTCCGCAACTGGTTTGAAATACTCATCTTGCAGCAGATTGCCCCAAGCCTTGCGGTCTTCAAAACTGGGGTAGATTTGCCTGTTGAAGTCTCCATTGTGGATTTTTGTGAAGAAACCTTCTTCAAGAAGATCGAATAAGTCAATGTAGTCCATGATTGCGATTTATTGTTGGTGTTGTTTGGCGTGAGGGCTGGTGCTGCCTCTGACGACCAGCCTTGGTTCCGAGTAAAGGGCGCGTTTGGCGCTTTTGCCCTGCAATGCCTCCCGTATAAGTTTGAAGAGAAGTTGCGCCGTGTCAAGGGGATTTTCCGAGAATGTGCTCAATGCGGGGTTCAGGCATTTCCCGAAGCCCTGGTCGTCGAAGCCGATCACTGCCAGGTCGTCTGGTATTTTGAGATTGTGCTCTGTGGCGTAGGAGTATGCGCCGATTGCCAGCATGTCGCAGGTTGCGAAGACTGCCGTGATTTCCGGGTCGTCCTCCATGAGTTTTTCCATCAGGTGGAAACTGGCGTGGTTTTCCATCTCAAGTTCTGGAATCTCCACCATGCTCAGTTTGATGTCTGGATGTTTGTCCGCGTATTCCAATGCGCCTTTGTAGCGGTCGTAGAAGCATCCTTTTGTGTATTTGAGCTGCGTGGCGAGTATGCCTATGTGGGTATGCCCGCAGTCATCCGCCAGGTGCCTGATGGCATCGTAGCCTGCCTTTCGGTTGTCCGATGTCACGTATGGATAGTGGTTTGACACCTGGTTGAAGCGTATTACGGGGCAGTCGGGAAATCTCTGAACAACGGCGTCAAGCATGACCTGCGCCGTGTTGCTGACCGCCAGTACGCAGTCTGGCGTGAACGTGCAGTTCTGCACCTGGTTCTCCGAAAAGAATAAATGAATTGACATGTACATCATGGACATGGAGTTGGACAGCATCTCCAATGTGGCCTCGTAGAAGGGCATTGACACGGAAAACAAATTTGCCAGTATGACCACGTTCTTATGGAAGAAGTCGTTGCCTTCTGCCTTTGGGTTGATTCTTACGCAGCGACCATGTTCGCCGCTGACCAGGTCCCAGTCCCTTAGTTGCGCCAGCACGCGGGTGACTGTCGCCTGGCAGATGTTGAACTGCTCCGACAGGCGTGCTATGGAGGGCAGTGTCTCCACATAGAGCCCGCTCTTGATGCCGTCTGCAATTTCCCTGGCCACGGTTTTGAAGTCGTTTGGCATAGTCGTTTTGTATTGCTTGTAAAACTTAATTAACCAAGTGGAATTATAGCAATGTTTGTGCGTTTGTCAATTGAGGGGATTTCAAAACACCCAATGTGGGCGCGGTCGTGCGCTCACTCAAGTTGAAGCAGGGGCAAGGGGGTGGAAATTGCCTCCTTGTTATGAGGAACGCTCCGTTCACCAAGAGGGGAGGCAATGGGGAGCGGAGCGATGAGGAAAAGACTTCCCAATGCCTGTTTTTC
>JAFYGL010000119.1 GCA_017543165.1 Victivallales bacterium
ACATCGCGTCCTGACGCGCGGCCAATGGCCGCGCGGAGCGTCGCGCCAAGGACTTGCAGTAGCATGGAAAGAATGGCAAGTAACTAACAAGGACAGGAATATGAAAAACATACTCGTCGCAGTTCTGGCAAGTTCACTGCTGGCAATGGGATACCAGTTGTCGGACAAGACATTGACGCGCCTGGGCAAGATGCCAGCCCCGCCCGCCATAGACGGCAAAATCGCCATCGGCGAATGGGACTGCGCCTCCACCACATTCGGCGGCATCAATCCCAAGACTGGCATGATGACCTACAGGGAAAGCAATTTCCGCATTGGATATGACAAGGACTTCATATACTTCGCCGCCACCAGCGAATTGCCCCTGCCACCGCAGCAGCTTGCTGAAAATGACACTGTGGAGCTGATTCTCCTGCCGCCTGGCGCGGACAAGGCAATCACAATCAAGGCAAACAGCAAAGGCCAGGGCAATCTGCCCGCAGGCACCAAAATCGCAAATGATTTCTATGCGGATATTCTAACCAGTTATCTCCGCAAGTGCTGGACCTTGGAAATGGCCATCCCAATCAAGGCATTCGGCATACAGAGCATTGAGGATGGAAAGCCCTGGGGTTTGCAGATGAAGCGCAACTGGACCAGCATGGCCGAGACTGGTTGCTGGCACCATACGGCCTCCAACGACGAACTGGGCACTTTCATACCAGACAGCGCGGCGCCAGCAATCAGTTTTGACGGCTTCGGCCACTCCGTATATAGAGACAGCTGCAACTACATCTGGAGCCACAGGATAGAAAACATCACAGGCAAGCCCGTTGAAATCAAGTCAAGTTCGGAGGTACACGCATTCAGCAGCCCGCCTACGCTGGACATGATAAACCTGGAAGCAGTAGGCGAGGCCAGTAAAGTCGATTTCGAACCCAGGAAGCAGACCATCCTGCCTGGCAAGACTGGCTATGTGGAACGCTACTTGATGGCGCAGTTCGTGGGGACGCGCCAGGTATATTCGCATCTCCTGGACGCAAAGACTGGCACCATCTACTACAGGCGCAGGATGTACTGGGAGGTCGCAAAGGCCAAGCAAATCAACTTCAAGGACGGCAAGGGGCTTCCATACGTTTGCGCCGCGTTCTATCCCAGCTACGGCAACAAACTGAAGGTGGCTGGCGTATTCTCCAGGACACTGCCCTGCATGAAGGCGGTGGTGGAGGTGAAGGACGAGAAAGGCAAGGTGCTGAAGAGCTTCAGGCATTCCAATTTTGGCCGTCCAGTTGAGGACTTCGAGGAAGAGACATACCTGCCAAATCTGCCTATAGGCAAATACTTTGTCACCATGACCTCCACAGACGCGGAGGACAGGCAGTACACGCAGACACGCACCTTCGAAATTGCGAAATTCCCCTGGCAGGGCAACACCATCGGCTGCGACCGCATCATAGTACCGCCATTCAAGCCCCTGGCAGTGAAGGATGGCAATGAAATCCATGCGCTGATGACGGGCTATCGCATTGGAGGCGAACTGTGGGACAGGATATACGCCCAGGACTTCCTTTCATCACAGAGGGAGAACATCCTGGCCGCTCCAATCCGCTTCCTTCTGAACGGCAAGCCCTTCGGCAATGCCAAATGCAGGCTGATTTCAGCAGAGAAGGACAAGGTCGTGTACGAGACAGAGGCCTCCACCGAGGATGCGACCATGACCATAGCCCAGGAGTACGACTTTGACGGATTCTGCAAGGCGGGCATCAAAATCACGCCAAAGCGCATCATGCGCGTCAATGATTTCAGGCTGGAGATACCGCTGCACAACGACATTGTGAAGTACTATTCATCCTCGGGCCATGCAGGCGCCAGAAGCGGCAATGCACCGGATTTGAGCATACCGCAGGGCGAAGGCGAACTTGATTTGAAGGGCATCAAGTTCGTAAAGGGCGCGCCTGCGATGTATTTCTGGCTGGGCGGCATATACAAGGGCTTCTGCCTTATCAACGACCTGCCGCAGCATTTCAACTTGCAACAGGACAAGGGCAACGTGACAGTCACCAGGAAAGGGGACGCAGTCACATTGAACTACATCATCGTTAACAAGAGTACATTCTGGCAGGAGCCCCTTTCATACACCTTCGGCTTCGAGCCCACGCCTGTGAAGCCACAGGCCGAGGGATTCCGCGCAATTGGTGAATACATGTGGAACTATCCGACTCCAAAGGGCGCCATCTGGGCAACAATGAGGGTGCATGGGCAACTCGTAAACAACATGATATTCCCGCAGGGACAGCTTATCAACAATGACGACACATACCTTGACTTCGTATTCGCCCACAGGGGAAAAACTGTTTCAGACAAGGAAAGGCTGGCATTCGCGGATGATTTCATGGCACGAAACGGGGAATGGATTCGCAAGAACATGCCAACTGTGTCATTGGCGCCATTGCAGGGGCTGCTCAGGAACAGGCGCCACATCGGAGTGGACAGGTTCATTATGTACAACGACCCGCTGCTGTATTCATGCCTCTGGCCAGAGGCGGAAATGTACAAGGCAGAATGGCTTCCATGGGATTATCCGGCGGACGACGCCATCAACGAATACGCCTGCACGCACAACAAGTCATACATGGACAAATTGCTATGGTACATGCGGGACAGGGCCAGGCGCGGTTTTGACGGCATGAACTTCGACTGCTTCCCCCTTGGCAGCGGCACCAACACCACCGTGAATGGCGGGTATAGGTTTGAGCGAGGCAAGGTGCCAAACCTCCACAACAGCAACATGCTGCAAATCGCC
>JAFYGL010000120.1 GCA_017543165.1 Victivallales bacterium
CTGGGACACGGCGATTCTGATGACAAATGACTTCAAATGCGAACTGCCCGTCGGAAAGAAGAGCTTTTTCTCAAAGGAACGCATAACTAGGCGCGACGACACTCCTTGCACGGAAGAGGAGAAGAACAGTTTCTGGGAGAAAAATACACAGTTGCTTTACAAGGCACAGCAGGATATTTCAAGATTCGAGGATTGACCACATGCAGAATCCGTTCCCCGAAAGCATTAGAAAAGTCGGCATATTCCCATTGTGTTTCGGTTTTCAGAAGCAGGAATACATTGATACGCTGAAGCAGAGGTTTGCAGAACTCGATGTGGACTATGTCATGCCAGAGCCCCGCACGCCTGAATTTAGATACATGGCGGCGGACGACCAGGAGAGGGCCCGCATATTCAATTCACTTCTGGCGGATGAAACGGTGGATTTCTTGTTTGCAATGCGTGGCGGCTTTGGCGCGGCCAGGGCGCTTCCATATATCGACTGGGACTTGCTGCTGAAACGGAACATACCAGTGGCGGGATACAGCGACATGAGCGCCTTCCTGGCGAGCGCCTTGTCCAAGGGATTCAAGAACGGCATCAGCGGCATCATGGCGGAATGCACATTCGGGTGCAAAGCAACAGAGCAGCAGCTTGAGCAGTCATACGCCTCCATGCGGAAATGCATCGAGGGCAAGGTGCTGTCCGTGCCATACCAGGGGGATTACACCACCATCACTCCAGGCCAGGTGACGGCGCCTCTCATGGCAGGCAATCTGGGCGTGCTGCAGACATTGATAGGCACGCCCTGGATGCCAGACCTAAGCGGCTATGTGCTGATTCTGGAGAGCCTGGGCAGGCAGGCGGTGGATATTGAACGCTCACTGAACCATTTCCGCCAGGCTGGCATACTTGATGTGCTCTCTAGCATAGTTTTCGGCTCCTTCAGCGGCTGCAATGACATGGATTGCCTGGCGGATGTGTTCCGTGAATATGGCTCATACGTGAAAGGCCCCAGCTTCTACGGCCTCCCATTCGGGCACATCTTCCCCTGTGCCGCAATACGCAACGGCGTGGAGACAACGATTTCTGTCGCGCCTGGTGGCAAGGTGGCATTCTGATTGTTATCCACAGATTTTCACAGATTATCACTGATTAGTGATTTCAAAGCATCCAATGCAACATTGGATGCTTTAAAATTGCCTCTTCAGGCTTTATTTTTATTGAGACACGATATATTATGGAAAAATTATTATTACATGCTTGGATGACGCATTTTACTTAAAACGCATACTCCATGGGAGGTAAACTATGAAAAAGGCAAAAGAACAGCAAGAGCATATGCAGGAAAAACGTGAGGACAGGCGTTTGACGGTTGAAGATGTGAATAGGCTTATGGGGCAAATAAATAGTTCCCGTGAATCTGCAATGCAATTTCTCAAGGAAATTGGAGTGACTTTCACGAAGTCTGGAAAGGTAAATGTAAGACCGATATGAAAAAGCCTTTGCCGCATACCATTTTGGGTTATCATGGATGTGACCGTGAAATCGGGGAAGCTATTGTTCTAGGAAAGGAAAAATTCCATATTAGGGAGAATAAGTATGATTGGCTTGGCTCTGGTATCTATTTTTGGGAAAATAGTCCAGCCAGAGCACTTGAATGGGCAAAAGCATGTGTGGCTTCTCCTCGTCTTACTCGTGGAAGCATCAAAGAGCCATTTGTCATAGGAGCAATCATTGATTTGCAAAATTGCCTTGATTTGACTGATATGGCATATATGGGGGTATTGAGAGGAGCGTATTTTCAATTACAAGAAACTTTTAACCTAATGTGCAGGAGATTACCAGAAAACAAGGATGCCAACCATCAATTGGATTGTATGGTTATCAATACGGCCATCTCCCTTAATAATAGAAACGGAAATGGTCAGTTTGATACCGTACGTGGCGCATACCTGGAGGGAGAGCCAATTTATCCTGGTGCCAAAATCCTTGAAAAGACCCATATTCAGGTCTGTGTAAGAAATCTTGACTGTATTCTGGGCTTCTTTGTCCCAGCTATATAGTGTTGTCTTTGTAAAATACGACAATTTTTGTCATTGAAAAATGAAGCAGCTTATTGGCATTGACTTTGGCACGGACAGTGTCCGCGCTGTATTGGTTACGCAGGAAGGCGAGGAACGCGCCGTATGCGAGTACAAGTATCCACGCTGGGCTGCGGGAAAATACTGCGACAGCGGCATCAGCCAGTTCAGGCAGCATCCTTTGGATTATCTGGAAGGGCTTGAATATGTGCTGAAAGGTGTGCTGGAAGGGCAGGACAAGTCCTCGGTGGTTGGCATTGGCGTGGATACCACCGCCTCAACACCCTGCGCAGTGGACCGCGATGGGCAGCCCCTTGCGCTGCGCCCTGAATTTGCCGATGAGCCAGACGCCATGTTCGTGCTTTGGAAGGACCACACTGGCGAAGAGGAGGCGACGCGCATTAACGAGGTGGCGCACAACTGGAGCAAAGGACCCGACTACACCATGTACGAGGGCGGCATCTATTCCAGCGAATTCTTCTGGAGCAAGGCACTGCATGTGCTGCGCCACAACGAGAGGATGCGCCCGTGCGTCTGGAAGTTCGTGGAGCATTGCGACTGGATGACCTCGCTACTCACAGGCAAGCCAGTGCAGGCAGCACGTTCCACCGCAGGGCACAAGGCAATGTGGCATCCCGATTGGAATGGCCTGCCTCCAGAGGAATACTTCTGCGCGGTGGACCCCTTGTTCGCAGGCATAAGGAACCGCATGTACAGCGAGACATTCACCTCCGATGTGCCAGTTGGCACGCTGTCGCCTGAATGGGCCGCCAAATTCGGCCTTTCCACGGATGTGGTGGTGGCGACTGGCATAATTGACGCGCATTCTGGTGCGGTTGGCGCTGGCATCGGCGACGGCGTGGATGTGAAGATACTGGGCACATCCACCTGCGACATTATTGGCGTGGCAAAACTGGACAGGTGCATACCAGGCGTTTGCGGGCAGGTATATGGCTCCTCAATGCCAGGTATCTATACCATCGAGGCAGGGCAGTCCGCATTCGGCGATACATACGCCTGGTTCAGGAATTTCCTGGGCTATGCGGGGGATGTGAGCCTGACGCGTCTGGAGGAAGAGGCCGCTGCCCTGGCGGATGACAGCGTGTACGCCGTGGATTGGTTCAATGGACGGCGCAATCCTGTGGCTGATTATTCCCTGCGGGGCGCAATACTCGGGCTTGGCCTGGGCACGACGCCGTCCATGGTGTACAGGGCATTGGTATTGGCAACCGCATTCGGCTCCCGTGCCATTGAGGAGCATCTGGCGAAACTGGATGTGAAGATAAGACGGGTGCTGGCGGGCGGCGGCATAGCCAAGAAGTCACCTTTCGTGATGCAGACATTGGCGGATGTGCTGCAAAAGGAAATCTCCGTTGTGCGCTCCACGCAGACCTGCGCCCTGGGCGCGGCAATTTCCGCCGCCACCGCGGCAAAACTATACCCCAGCGCAGCCGAAGCGGCACGGCACATCGCCTCGCCAGTGGAAAAGACATATTTCCCGAAGCGTAACTACGACGCGCAATACCAGCGCTACAAAAACGCCGCCGCCTTCATCGAATCCCAGCCCCGCTAAATACAAAGAGGGCGTCTTTGCGCTGTATTATTTGTTGGCTTCAAGGTAGCTGGCCAGGTTGCCGATGTC
>JAFYGL010000121.1 GCA_017543165.1 Victivallales bacterium
AGGAGAAAAATGAAGAAGACAGTTGCAAAGAAAAACGTGCAGCCGCCCGAAATCGCGGTCACGCTGTACAATGTGCGTGAATACTGCAAGGACGAGGCTGGCCTTGCAAAGACGCTGGAGATGCTGCGCGGCATCGGCTACCGCTCAGTGCAGATTTCCGCAGTGCCTCTTGAACCCGCTGTAATAAGGAAGTGCCTTGACGACCAGGGCATGGAATGCTGCGCAACACACGAATCTGCGGACATGATTCTGAAGGACACCGAAAAACTGGCGGAGAAGATGGAAATCCTCAAGTGCGGATATACCGCGCTTGGCAGTGCACCAGCTGTGTATGTTTCCCACGAGGGCATGAAGCGTCTGGGCGAGGAAATGAGCAAGGCGGGCCAGATTCTGGCGAAGTCAGGCGTCAAGCTGGGCTATCACAACCACCATTTTGAATTCAACCGCTACGGGCAGGACAAGACATTGTTCCAGGTTCTGTTCGAGAACTCAGACCCCAAGTACCTCTATTCCGAAATGGACGTGCAGTGGGTGGCACGCGGCGGCGCCAGCCCAGCAACATGGATTCGCAAACTGAAGGGACGCATTGATGTGATCCATTTCAAGGACTTCACCATCAGGGCAGGACAGAATGGCTTCTGGGATGCAGTGCCCACGCTCTGCGAAATCGGATATGGCAACCTGGACTGGGAGGAGATTGTGAAGGCTTGCCGCGAAACCAAGGTGCGTGTCTTCTCAATCGAGCAGGACAGCCCATTCCCTGGCCGCGCCATCTTCGATTCCATGAAGATGTCCTTTGAATACTGTAAGAAACTGGGACTTAGGCCATAATGTAGTAACGGCGGCGTCCCGGCCGTCGAATCACAACAACACAACGGAGAGAGAAAAATGTCAATTGAACTTAAGAAGAACGCAAAATATGCATTGCTGGTTCCCACCAGCATGGGCATCAGGCTTACACCTGCGGATGGGCAGCCATTCCATTGCAGCGACACATTCAAAATGCAGGTTACCAGCGCCGAAACCAACGTGGCAAGCATTTCCTCGTTCCTGGGATTGCCTGTGAAGGTATTGACCGCCTTCGTGAAGGGCAGCCCTATTGCCCGTATGATCAAGGACAACCTGGCAGGCCGCCACATGGACTATGAAGGACCAGAGATAGAGCTGGGCGGCCCATGGGGATACCGCCATCAGTTCAACCTGGCGGACAGCGGCTACGGCAGCCGTGGCCCTCGTGTGCAGAATGACCGCGCTGGCGAAGTTGGCCGCCTGCTGGATGTGAAGTATTTTGATCTGGACCGCATTTTCGGCCAGGAAGGCGTGCAGATTGTGCATCTGTCTGGTCTGGTTGGCGCTTTGTCGCCAGAGACAAGCCGCTTCTGCCTGGAACTGGCACGCGCCGCGAAGAAGTACGGCACGAAAATCTCCTTTGACCTGAACTACCGCGCCTCCTTCTGGAAGGGCAGGGAACAGGAACTCCATGACATATTCTCTGAAATCGCATCCATAGCGGACATCCTCATCGGAAACGAGGAGGACTTCCAGCTGTGCCTGGGCATCAAGGGACCTGAAGCGGGCGGCAAGGACATTGCCAGCAAAATTGACAACTTCAAGGAAATGGTGCTCCGCGTCAAGGAGGCATATCCGCAGGTCACCGCTTTTGCAACGACGCTGCGCCAGGTCGTCAATGCCAATACCCACCTGTGGGGCGCAATCACATACGTGGACGGCGTGTGGCAGGTTGTCGAACCCAGGGAAATCGGCGTGCTGGACCGCATCGGCGGCGGCGACGGCTTTGTCGGCGGATTCCTCTATGCAATCCTCCGCGGCTGGGAAGTGGAGAAGTGGACACAGTTCGGCTGGGCCACTGGCGCACTCGCCACAACGCATCTGACGGACTATGCGCAGCCTGCCGATGAAGAGCAGGTCTGGAGCATCTGGTCTGGCAACGCGCGCGTGAAGAGATAAATTATAGCTGGTGTTGCAAAACTGGTGTAGCAAGGGCGACGCCATTGATTTCCACCTTGGACAAGGCTGGGGACGGCCTTGCTACACCGACTTTTGCAACAGCCTCCATGGGACTGATTGCTACTATATGAATGCAAAAGAAGAACAAATTTGAGTGCATTTTTATAGTATCTTCACAATAGTCTATAAACTTTCCTATAAAAAAC
>JAFYGL010000122.1 GCA_017543165.1 Victivallales bacterium
CATTGGCACTTGTGTTGCGCTTCGGATGCAACGTGCCGACGGTTGCAAAGGAAATCAAGGAAATCTTGTTTGACAAGATTCCAGCCCTTACTGGCTATCCTGTGACAAAGGTCAATGTGAATGTCGTTGACCTTGAGGATGAAGAGGAAATCGAGGACGAGTCTGCAGAGCAGTAATGACTCCTTACGCTAGAGGAGGCGATTGAATGGATACGTCAGCTCAGGAATCCTGCAAAATATGGGATTGCGTGTTGGGCGCATTGCAGAATTGTCAGTTCTGGTATGGTGTGCTTGCAGGCGTTGTGCTTGTCCTGGTGCTTTTGCTGATTTGGAAATGCATTTCAGCATGCGGTGCGACGCGCAAGGAGATAACTATCGAGGACAATGAGAACGGCTCTTTCACAATTACGCTTGATGCGCTTATCTCATTTGTCCGCAACACGGCAGCTTCCTTCAATCAGCTGGAGGTGCTTGGACTGCGCCTTGCGGAAACGCGCCTTGGCCTAGTTATGGTCATAACTGTCACTGCGAGCGCCGATACGGAACTGGTGAAGTGCCGCAATCAGCTGCGTGAGCATCTTATGTCCGAAATGAGGAGCAAGCTCGGCGTAGTTGACCAGATCAAGGCAATCAACTTTGAGGCCCAGCAGCTTACAACAAGCGAAAAGCAGGCGTGAGTCCTTGCGGTCTGCATAATGCCGTAAAAATCAAAAGCCATGGGGTTCAGGTGCGCCACCTGAACCCCGTTTTTTTGAATCATGAAAATCTACATCCAAACTGACATAGAGGGCGTGGCAGGATTCTGCTTCTTCGAGAACAGGGCAAACCCCAGTTACGAGAACATCCTGCATCGCCAGCGCATGTACAGATTGCTGACGGGCGAGGTCAATGCCGCCGTCAAGGCCGCATTTGATTCTGGAGCCGATGAGGTTTTGGTAAATGACAACCATGGCACGGGTTACAACATAATATTCGAGGAGCTTGATGCCAGGTGCAGGATAATACACGGGCGCAGCGGTTCGGCAAATGTATGGCTGCCTAAACTGGATTCCAGCATCGATGCGTTGGTCATGGTTGGAATGCACGCAATGGGCGGAACGCCCAATTCCATAACGCCGCACTCGAGGTGGGAGCTCAATGATGGCCAGATGTATCTTTCGGAATGCACGATGGCATGCGCGATTGCAGGAGAGCTCGGAGTGCCGTCGGTAATGGTTTCTGGCGATGACAAGATTTGCGCGGAGGCACGGGAGAAAGTGCCTGGAATAGTCACCGTTGATGTGAAGGAGGCCTTGAGCGCGTACCAGGCCTGTTCGCTTATGCCAGCACGTGCCTGCCAGCTCATCTATGAGGGCGTGAAGCAGGGCATAGCGCTGCGCAATTCAATCAAGCCTTTTGTGGTGCCTGGTCCAGTGCGTCTGCAACTTCTGGACAGCAAAGGGCATGTGCCGCCCTTGATGCCAATGGGTGAAGCCGTGGTGGCGGACAAGATAAGCACGGCTTTTAGAGAATACGAAGAACGTATGCCATGGCATGCAGGGGCTGTGCCGCTGCCAGATGGCTTCCTTTTCCCCTAGAGGAGGAAAAAGATCATGGAGACAAAGAACATACTGGTCAC
>JAFYGL010000123.1 GCA_017543165.1 Victivallales bacterium
CGAGATTGAATTCGTCCTCAAACACAATTCGCGGCAAAGGTCCCAGGGAAATGCGCCCGTCGCGCATCATTATGTGCGCGGCCTGCTCAAGAACAATGCCGCTTTCCGCATAAAGAAGGCACGCGCAAGTGGCTATGATTGCAACGATTGGATTTCTCATGGATGAAATTGCCTCCAGGGTCTTTGATATTGAAAGCTTCAGCTGTTCGCTTCATGGCGCAGGCACTTGCGGTATCCTGGCGCATTGGTGGTGGCTGGAGCGGGTATGATGCAATGCAAAGTGTTCATTTGTGAACCAAAACAAGGAAATGTTTCGTGTGGCAAATTATAAGCTTGTATAATTTACCCGCCCAGTAGGAATTGCAAGTATGGCACGCCTTTTTTGCAAGGGCG
Source organism: Victivallales bacterium (assembly GCA_017543165.1). The sequence goes on from JAFYGL010000123.1 coordinate 394, forward strand.
CACAGGATCCAGGAAGGATTTTTCATTTCGCGCTTGTTGTGCTTGAAACGCCGTGCCTGCCGTTCTGGAGAACAGAGCAATGCGCAATTGCCTGGTTCCTGGCATTTTTCGTAATTTGCGAAACGTAGTTTGCGAAATGAATGTATGGCGCTAGAGTATCGCTGTAACCTAGAGTATGGCTATAACAAAGAGTATCGCTGTAACCAAATAACAGGACTATGCTCAAGAATGCGACACTGAAGCCTATCACGGGCACTTTTGTCAATATGGTCATTCCCAACACTGGAATAACCAATTCAGGCAGGAAGGAATGGGAACGGGATTTCCGAATGCTCAAGGCCATGGGAATGGACAGCCTCTTCGTCATACGCACGGAATTCGAGCAGAACGGCGTCTGGCTGTCCGCGGAGGACCCGCGCTCGACGACCTGGCCAGAGGACGAGAACCTTCTGGACATGATGTTCCGCCTGGCGGACGAATATGGAATGGCGCTCTACCTGGGCGGCCCCATCTCAATAAGCAATCTGCATCTTGGAGACTGGAAAAAGGAGGCGGACGACACAAGGCGCTACTACGACAGGACCGTGCCAAAGTATGAAAGCCATCCCTGCTTCAGGGGACTCTATGTGACGCTGGAGGCGCTGCCCTGGCATTTCAACTTCCTGGACATCTGCATGGAGGTCCTGCAATACATGAAGGCTAATTTCCCCGACAAGAAGACCTTTATGTCGCCAAGCCTCCGAGGTCTGACGGGCAATATGAGCACGCAGTACACTGTTGACCAGTGGGTTGACATCTACGGCAGATACTTCTACAGGAATGTGGCTGGGCTGCTGGACTACTGCGCTCCGCAGGACAAGATTGCCGCGCCTGCCTGTCATCTTGGTGAAATCGAGGACAACGGCCTGGCGGAATGGTACATAAAGGTCGGCAAATTGTTCAGGGAATGCGGCATTGAGCTGTGGAGCAACGTGGAGACGTTCCAGCGCCCCTTCCCAGGACACGGCGAGCCGCCAGCCGTGTTCCGCCAGATTGACTACCGCACGCTGTATATGAAGCTTCAGGAGGCGTCTCCTCTGGTGAGCAAAATCATCACATACGAGTATTTCAGCTGCATGAGCCCGAAC
>JAFYGL010000124.1 GCA_017543165.1 Victivallales bacterium
AGCGCCAATCGAATCGTCTTCAGATATTTCCTTCCCTTGTTGTTCATCGACAATGCCTCTTCTTGCTTATAAACTGCGATAAATTAAGGCAGTGAAATAATTATTCAACACCCGCCACGAAAAAAACAATCGCCAGAGCGAACTTCATTTAGCATTGGCCTGGGAGCCGATTGCCATAATTTTGCCAGGGCAAATGGAAAATGCGACCTAGTGATTTGTAAAAAACAGAAAACAAAGTATGTTATGGCTCGTTTTCAATACAAAAATAAGTCTCCATCGTCTAACGGTTAGGACACATGGTTTTCATCCATGCAATATGGGTTCGATTCCCGTTGGAGATGCCAATTCATAAACCGCCTAATTTGACCTTAGTTAGGCGGTTTTTTTATTGCCCGGAAAACGCCCCGAATTTTAGGACTTTAGGGTTTTTCAAGGGTTTTTCGTTTGCGTTTTTTTCTTTTCCAGGCTACATTTTAGGCCGCTGTGAGAAAATCCCTGAAAGCAATTGAAAGGGAGCGAAAAAACATGTCAAAAAAAGCAAGGGAACGAGGCACTGGCACAATCGAGAAAAACGGGAAAAGTTTCAGATTAAGAATAACGGTGGACGGAATACGGAGGACGTTCAGTCTCGCCAACGAGGACGGCACGATGTGCCGCACCATGGCGGAGGCAAGGGCCGCCGCCGAGAAGTACGCCGTCGCATTGACCATCGACAGCCGCGAGAAACTGGCGCAGTACGTGGCGGAGACGCATCATCTGGTGGACCGCAGGGCCGCCACCATAGACAAGGCGTGGGACATATACCTGCGCAGCCCCAACAGGTCCGACGCCAGCGAGGCGGTGCTTCTCCAGAACAGCCGCAGATGGGACAGGCTGCTGGACTTCCTGGAGCAGAAGGGCATAAAGAAAATAGAGGACGTCACGCCCCAGGTGATAAGCCCGTTCTGCTGGCAATTGGGGCAGGATGTGTCCAACAAGACGTTCAACGAGTACATGGGCACCTACCGCATGATATTCAGGTGCATAATCGAAAGCACTGGCGCGCTTGCGGCTAACCCCTTCGCCTCGATACGCAACAGGCAGAAGGAATCCGTCTCGCGAAAGGAGTTCACGCAGGAGCAGGTGCAGCAGATATTCGACTACCTGGACAGCCACGACGAGATAAGGGACAGGGACGAGATGCGCCTGCTCATGCATTTCTGCTGCTTCACTGGATGCAGAGGGCAGGACGCCTGCCTGATGAGATGGGAGAACATCGACCTTGAAGCAGGGACCATACGCTACGTGCCGCGCAAGACGGAGAGGCGCACCAACGGACGCGAGGCGATTCTACCCATACACCCCATGCTGCTGAAGCTGCTGCTGGCGGCTCCTTCCCGCAATGTGGATGAATACGTGCTGCCGACGCTGGCAGAAAGATACAGCAAATCCAGGGGGACCGTCCAGATGCAGGCAATGAACATCATCCACGAGGCCACAGGCCTCAAGATAACGGAGACGGAGACGCGCGGCAAGCGCAAGATAGCGGCCAACCTCTATAGCCTGCATTCCTTCAGGCACACTTTTGTCTCTTTCTGCGCGAACGCTGGCGTCCCTCTGGAGGTGGTGGCGTCCATCGTGGGGCATGGCTCGCCCGCCATGACACGGCACTACACCCACATCAACGACCAGGCCAGGCAGAATCTCATCAATGCCCTGCCTGTAACCGAGCGCATTGGTAATTCGGAGACGCAACTGAAGCGGCGTATGCTGCGCTCGTTCCTCCAGACCGCCCCCGACGACGTGGTGGAGAGGATGGCCGCGGCCTTCCTGCCGTCCACGCTGGTCATTTGAAGAACGCCACGTAGATTGACGTCCCCAGGGCAAGCAGGGAGAGCAGCGTCGCAAGAAGTTCCTTCACCCATCCCTTCTTGCCCTCGTTGATCTTCTGCTGCTCCTCCAGTTTGGTGACCCTGGTAAGCAGGCCAGGCTGGCCATTGCCGTGTATGGCACGGAAGTCATTGTCCAGCTTGGTCTCTATCCTGCCAAGGCGGTCGATGACATCCTTCTCGAAGTCCGTGAGATTCATTTCCGCTGCCCTCCCTTGATCCAGGACGAATACCCGAACAGCCTCACGCCCCAATAAGCCCGCCTTGCTCGGCGTTCATCAACTCCATCTTCCAACATGATCTCAAGAAACATCTTGTCGGCCATCTTCCGCGTCCAGCCTTTGGGATGCGTCCGATACACATGGTCATGAAGGAACGCCGCCCTCAAGGCATGCACATCGCCAGGTGGGAACGCATACCGCCAGAAGAATCTAGGCACACTGGCGCCATCGCTTTCAAAACCGACTGGCACCACCAAGTCTTTGTACCTTAATTCCTTGCGTAGAGTATATACATTTCCCCGCGCATCCTCCTCGTGTATGCCAATCTCCATAGGCTCCATAGTGTCACCTTCCTATTGTTATTTTCCGGTGAGCGACAACTTGCCGCTGTCAGTCAATGTTGTCTCCTTTGGCGCCTCCACCTTGTTTGAGCCGCTATCGGATGGCTTCGCCGTTATCCGTCCCTTTTCGCCACCATCGTAATTGGTCTGATGTATTACACTTCGCAGTGCAAATGTTATGTTGCTGCATCCAGCCACTCCAATCATTGCCGCCGCCAAAATTGCAAATTTTACTTTGTTCATCTTCAACCTCCGTTGTTTTATGCGTATTCTATATACCCACCGCTATATACGGTTATTTTCGCTCCCGCTTTTGATGTCACCGCCAATGCAGTGCCGCCGCTGGAGACGACCATGGTGCCCCCGCTGCTCATCGTGACGCTGCTCACCGTGCCGCCGTAAACGAAGACAACGCCCCTGTTGTAGACAGTGCCGCCGCCGACCAAGGCATTTTCCCATGCATGCACGCTTCCTGCGGAACTGACAACGATGTTCATTGCAGTGCCGCCCCCATAAACATGGATGTCATTGCCAGCTGCAATGTATTTGATGGTCGCTCCAAGCGCCGTGCCGCCGCTGTGCACATACATGCCCCCGCTGCTAATGGTGGTGTTGCTGGCAACTCCTCCGCTAAATACAAGCATGTTCTGCCGTGATACTACACTCTTGTTGCTTAATGTGTCCCCAGAGGAAACCATGGTGTTGGTAGATAGAAGATAGCAACCAGACAACGGCGTTGCGTAGGTTACAGTCCCATTCTCCACATACACCCTGCCTGATGGTGGAATCCAGGACACATCCAACGCCGTGCCGCCAGAGGAGACGGTCAGGGAGCCGCTTCCCACGGCAATGCTGGAAACAATGCCGCCGCTTGAGACATAGGCGTAGTTTGCTCCACTTATAGATATGTTTCTCGCAGTGGTGCCTGAATGCACGGTCATTCTTCCAACCACCATGCTCTCAATAACGTGGGGGACGAAGCCCACCGTCGCGCTGACGGGCGCCGAGACAAATCCTCCGTTCTCGACTATGTTCAACGCCGTGCCGCCAGAGGAGACGGTCAGG
>JAFYGL010000125.1 GCA_017543165.1 Victivallales bacterium
GACAAAAGGGACAAAAGGGACAAAAGGGACAAAAAAAGACCACAGAGCTGCAAGCCCTGTGGTCTATTGGAAGACTTTGTTCTTGTACTATGATTTCAGGCTATTGACGACTGCCTGTGCTTTTTCAAGTGCCTTTGCCCTAAGAGAGGCGGGTGAGAGTATTTCCGCATTGCCTCCTGCGACAAGCACGAAGTTTATGACCTTGTATTCTTCTATCTCCTCCAGTTCAAGTTCAGCGCAGTCGGGTCTTGTGAAGTTTGCCTGCTTGACAGGGAGGGCCTCTAGCGCCTGGCGCAGCACCATTTTGCTGGCCCTCAACTTCACGTCCTTGTATCTTGGGAAGTCGAAGGGGTGCCCTGCGTTGACTGATGCGATTTCCTCCAGGTCTGGAGTGAATAGCTTGCCGTTGCGTTTTGCCTCCGAGATGCGGTGCAGCGCAAAAGTCAGGAAGTCCCTGTGGGCGGGATTGCGCTTGCCTGGACTTATGACCTTGCCGCGCACGTACCAGGTGCCGTTGAAGAATGTCAGCACATGTGGTTCTATGGTGGCGGTCTGCACCTTGCCGCCTTTGATTGGCGTGTATGTGATGTCCACGTCATGCTGGCTGCGCCATTGTTCGAATATTGTCTGGAATACATCGGGGTTGATTTTCAGCGGGAGCCCCTGGATGACCAGTGCATTCCACTGGACTTCGGTGTCGTCATCTGGCAGGGAGTGTTCTGCCCAGAGGCTGTCCACGCTGCCCCTGATTTTGTCCCTGAGAGGAGAGGGCGGCAGTATGCGTTCCGCGAATTGCGCGCCCAGCACGGCCGCCTCCATTTCATCTTCGGCCAGGAAGGAGGCGTATCCATTCCAGTTGTTGTTCAGCAGGTAATATCCATTGTGCTCGATATGGTCGTATTCAAGTTTTGCGCCCAGGCTCTTCAAGTATTCCACATCCTTGTACATGGTCTGCCTGGTGAAGGAGTATTCACCCCCGTATTCCAGCGCCAGCTGTTTCTTCAGCGAACTATGGTTGGGGTATGCGTTCTGCTTTAGCATGCGTATGAAGACGCGTATGCGCTCCGTCCGTTTCTTTGATTCTGCTGCGCTGCGTGCCATTGGATTTTCTGCTGTGCTATAGACTGCCTTGTTTGCGGCAAAAGGTAATGCGCCTGCCAGAATTGTCCAATGTGGTAGTGGAAAATAGAAAATAATGTAAAATGAAACCTTGTTTTACCTGCGTTGAATATTGGTTCACATTATATATATTATTGCGATTTATACGGAGGCAAATGATGCGGCGGCCAATAGGTTGGATAGACAATGATTTCGAGGGCGGGCGGCGCGAGGTGCGCGTCACATTCCACGGCAACACCATAAAGTGGCAATTTCTGCCTGAAGGGGCCGAGGACTGGGAATACACCACCGTGCCGACGGAGGAGAACTGGCGGCAGCTGGAGCAGAAACTGAAGGACTTGTGGCAGCGTGGCCACATCTGCAAGACCGAGATGGGTATGGTGGCAAGGCGCTGCCCGCCTCCTGATGACCAGTACAAGAAGAACGGCAGAAAAAAGCAGGTGGATTTGCAATGAGGGAATTTTATGTGACAGCGGCACCAGGCACTGAAGAGGTGCTTAGGGACGAACTGTGCGAGTTGCGCTTCCGCTCCGTGCGCCTGAACAAGGGCGGCATTCCGTTCTTCGGCGAATGGGAGGATGGCTGGAGGGCATGTTTGCAGACGCGCATCGGGCAGCGTGTAATGGCTGTCATGGGGCGTTTCAAGGCGGAGAACCTGTCGGACTTGTACGAGGGGGCCAGGCGCATCGACTGGTCGGAGCAGATTACCTTGCGGCGCACATTCGCGGTGGGCGCGTTTGTCCATGAAAGTTCAGGCACCACGCAAGACCAGGCCGCGCTGAAGGTGAAAGACGCGATTGCGGACAGTTTGCGGGAGAAGTTCGGCGCACGTCCAAATGTGGACAAGGAAGACCCTGATGTGCGTGTGTTCGTGTACATGACACGCGGCAAGGCCACGCTGTACCTTGACTTGTCAGGCGCGCCTTTGTTCAAGCGCGGCTACCGCGTGACTGGCGGCGAGGCGCCCTTGAAGGAGACGCTGGCCTCCGCAGTGCTGCGCCTTTCTGGATGGGACAGGAAAACTCCGCTGGTGGACCCAATGTGCGGTTCAGGCACGCTGGTGATTGAGGCGGCAATGTGGGCGGCTGGCATCGCCCCAGGCCTGCGCAGAAGCATGTTCGGTTTCCAGAGATGGGGGGACTTCAATGACGAAAAGGCGGCTGTGCTGGAGGACATAAAGGGGCAGTTGCGCAACGAGGGCAGGGGGCAACTGCCCAGGGTGACTGGCTTTGACATTGACAGCACAGCACTGGAGCATGCCCAGGAAAATGCACGCTCCGCAGGATTGAGGCTTGCGTTCAGGAGAATGCCATTGCGTGAATTGCAGGCGGACGGCACCAGGCGCTTTGTGGTGACAAACCCGCCATACGGCGTCAGGCTGGATGCGGACAACCAGATATACCAGGAATTGCGCTCCGCTGTGATGAGGCTGCATGGCTGGAGGTTCTGCATGCTTACTGGCAACCCACGGCTGGTGCGCAGCATACCCAAGAAGCCAGAGGCGGAATATCCGTTGAAGAATGGCGGCATAGATTGTCATCTTGTTGTTTATGAATGTTAGTAATTGCTTTGATTAACATATAAAGAAAAGGAATTTGTCATGACGGAATTGGAGAATGAACTGTTGGCATTGCAGGCTGAAGTGCAGGCTGCGGTGGGCGCGGTAAAGGACGAGGCAGGACTTGAGGAATGCAGGGCAAAATATCTGGGCCGCAAGGGACTTTTGCCCGCAATGATGTCCAAACTGGGAAGTGTGCCGAAAGAGGACAAGCCAGCGGTGGGCAAGACGGTCAACGCCGTGAAGCAGCAGATACAGGCGTACCTTGACGAATGCGCTTCCAGAATACACCAGGCAGCGGAAGAAAAAGCGGCACTGGACATTTCACTGCCAGCGCGCAGGCACCATATCGGCCACAGGCATCCAATCAGCCTGGTGATGGACAGCGCGGTCACGATTTTCCGCAGAATGGGCTTTACTGTTGCGGACGGTCCCGATCTGGAGAATGTGTGGGACAACTTTGACGCGCTGAATGCGCCTCAGGACCATCCGTCCCGTACGCCTGAGGACACATTCTACTTTGACCTGGACAAGCGGGACTGGCTGGACCCTGAGACCATGATACTGCGTACCCAGACTTCCGATGTGCAGATTCGCACCATGAAGGCTCACAAGCCGCCAGTGCGCATCGTGTGCCCTGGACGCTGCTACCGCAGGGACACGCCAGACGCCACACACGGAATGAGCTTCCACCAGATTGAGGGGCTGTATGTTGACGAGAATGTTTCGCTGGCGGACTTGAAGGGCACCCTGGCGGAGTTCTCCCGCCAGATGTTCGGCGAGAAGACCAAGATACGTTTCCGCCCCCATTTCTTCCCATTCACGGAGCCCAGCGTGGAGTGCGATGCGTCCTGCATAGTCTGCGGCGGCGCTGGATGCCGCGTTTGCAAGGGCTCTGGTTGGATTGAGATTGCAGGCGCTGGATTGGTGAATCCCGCTGTGTTTGCCAATGTGGGCTACGATGTGGACAAGGTCAGCGGCTTTGCATTCGGCTTTGGCCTGGAGCGCATCGCCATGATACGCTACGGCATCAACGACCTGCGTCTGCTGTACGATAACGACGTGCGTTTCCTGCATCAGTTCTGACGCTGATGTTCCGTCCCTGCTTTCACATAGTGCTGGTTGCTCCAGAGATACCCCAGAACACGGGCACGATAGGGCGCCTTTGTGTATGCACTGATGCGCAGCTGCATTTGGTGAAACCCCTTGGCTTCAGTCTGGACGAGGCGCACTTGAAACGGGCAGGGCTGGACTACTGGCCATATCTGCACTGGAGCGTGTATGAGGACTGGCAGGATTTCCTGGAGAAGAACGGCCATCCGCAGAACATGCGCTTCTGCAGTTCGAAGACAAGTCGAAGCCTGTATGACTGCAAACTGCAGATCGGCGATTATCTTGTGTTCGGCAATGAGGGGCATGGCCTGCCGCCTGATTTCTACGGCCAGTACAGCGATTCGCTTTGGACCTTGCCCATGCCAGGCGAACACAAGCGCTGCCACAATCTGGCCAATGCCGTGTCCATTGCGCTGTACGAGGGACTTAGGCAGAATGGCTTCCATTGGGAACGCTAGTACTTAATTGATTTAATTCGTTCACATCTGCAAAACTTCAACGCACCTGTATTCGAATTAAATCAATTAAGTACTAGTTTTGAACCACGGATTTGCACAGATCAACACAGATTCTAATTTAAGGATTGAGTAGATGAAGCGTTTTAAGATAGGCGTCATGCTGGAATCATTGCGCATGCCTGTTAAGGAGGCCGTGCGCAAGGTCAGCGAGATGGGGGCTGACGGCTTGCAGGTGTATGTGGTCAATGGCGATATGACGCCAGAGAGGATGGATGCCGCCGCGCGCAGGGACTTTCTCAAACTGACGCAGGACTGCGGTTTGGCTATATCCGCGCTGTGCGGCGATTTGGGCGGGCATGGCTTCCAGCGTCCTGAAGAGAACCAATACAAGATTGCCCGTTCCAAGGCGATTGTGGACTTGGCTGTGGACTGGGGCGTGAACGTGGTGACCACGCACATCGGCGTGATTCCTGTTGACAGTGCTTCTCCAATCTACCAGAATGAACTGCTTGTGTGTAGGGAACTGGGCGGATACGCAGCAAACAAGGGCGTGACATTCGCAATCGAGACTGGACCTGAAACAGCAAAATGCCTGGCTGCGTTTCTGAAGGACGTGGGCAGCAAGGGGATTGGCGTGAATCTGGACCCTGCAAACTTGGTGATGGTGCAGAATGACGACCCCGTTGCCGCAGTTTATACGCTGAAGGACTACATAGTCCATACCCACGCAAAGGACGGCGTGCAATACAAGCCCTGCGATCCAGTCAAGGTGTATGGCGCATTCGCAGAAGGCGGAATAGATGGCTTCAACATGGGCGACTACTTCAATGAAGTGCCGCTGGGGGAGGGCAGCGTGGACTGGCGCCGCTACATTGCGGCACTGTCCGAAGTAGGGTATTCAGGCTACCTGACCATAGAGCGTGAGGTTGGCGCCAACCCTGTTGCAGACATTGGCGCCGCAATCGGTTTCTTGAATAAACTTCCATAGTGGACAGTGGACTGTGGACAGGTGGGGGGGGCGAATAGTGTTGTGCCTGC
>JAFYGL010000126.1 GCA_017543165.1 Victivallales bacterium
ACCATGTCCGCCCCCGCCTCCAGCGCAGCCTCCGCCACCTCGGCCTTGCTTGTGTCCACGCTGATTATCGGTTCCACGCCATACTTGGCGCGAATGCCGCTTACCACAGGCACGACACGGGATATTTCCTCATCAGCGCCTACTGCGGTGAAGCCAGGTCTCGTGGATTCGCCGCCCACATCGACAATGGCCGCCCCTTCCTCAAGAAGACGCCCTGCCTTGGACACGGCCTCGTCCGCATCACGGCAATCACCGCCGTCCGAAAACGAATCTGGCGTGACATTGAGTATCCCCATTATGAGGGTGTCGCCCTCAAAGTCCAAAAATCTGTTTCTGAAGCAAAATCTCATCGCAACAATTAGTACATTTGGTTCAACGCCTCTGTATAGCTGGTGGGATGCGTCGCGGTTCGACAGCTTAACTGCTCAATGGAAGCCACGTGGGGGCTGTCCTTCCTGGGCTTGCGTATATAGCGCTTGATTTCCCAGGGCCCTTTCAGGTCCAGGTAATGGAACTGGCTCTTGTCCGCAAAGTATTTTTCCGCGGCAAGACGCGCCCCTTCAGTAAGCATCTCCCTGACGCGGGCGGGCGCAATATGCTCGGCGGACAGTTTTGCATCCCAGTATTCCTCGTCCGACACATCGACGGAACCGCTGTCAGGCAGCAGCCCGCGCTTGCCCCACACGGTCACCACGCCAGGCGTGAACGCCTCCGCCTCCTCGGCAAACGCCTTTTCGCCAGCGGCGAAGATAGTGGGAATGCCCAGTTCCATCGCGCACAGCGCCAACTGGCCATATTCGCCAATGGACACTCCATTCACCAGCATGTCATATACGCAGGGCATTCCCGTGTGCGTAAGGTGCGAATACGGGGTATTGGACTTTGCATGCTGCCCGACAACCGCCATTGCATCGTAGCCTTCATCCAGCCCGCAGGGGAATATCGGGCTTCTGTGCCCCTTGATGTAGTTCACCCTGTCATCCAGCAGTTCCTGGTTTATGGCGCCGTGCCCGTGCCCGTCCAGAACGCTGATTTCAGTAACACCGCCCTGAAAAAAGCCTTCCACGGCGGCATTGATTTCCTTTGTCAGAAGACGCCTGCCCATCTCATAGTATCTGCTGTCTGGACGGGTGTAGTCCTTGAAATTCGTGACACCAGAAACTCCTTCCATGTCTGTGCAAAGAAACAACTTCATCGCAAAAGTCCCTCTAACCCTCTTGTTTTAGGCGAAAAACAAGTATTTTCCAAGTAATTCAGAATTGTTTGAAAAGTAATACTATTTTCCTACTTTTCAATCGTATGTGTGAAATTTTCTGTACCGCGCAGAACAAGCGCAGCATGAAAACATCGCGTCCTGACGCGCGGCCAAATGGCTGCGTGAATATAATAATGAATTTACTATGGGTGCTGCTTGATTTTTCGTATGGTGAATGATATAATAGTGGCGTTTCACGGGGGGTGTCTCTCGAATAATTATATGCAAAACTTTTTCTATTCAAGCATTGCTGGCATTGCACTGGCAGTTCATCTGATTATCAACTGGAAGCAGCTGTTTGATTGGCGGAACAAGGATTCCCGAGTGGGAGCACTTGAGTTCAGGCAATTCCTTGTCTGCCTCTTGTTGTTTTTCGTGTTTGACGTACTATGGGGGATACTTGCGGAATTAGGGACTCCCATGCTCCTCTATATCGACACGGTAGCATTCTTCCTTATGATGGCACTGTCCATCTATGCCTGGGCCCGCTTCATTGTCGCCTACCTGGAAATGGTCGGCGGTGCACGGCAACGACTGCTGTGGTCGGGGCGCCTGGTGATGGCATTCTTCATAAGCGCGCTGCTTGTGAACTGCTTCAACGGCAAGTTCTTCTCCATCTCCGCTTATTGCTTCTACAAGGCAGGATATCTCCGCCAACTGGCGTTCGCACTACTGGCTGCGTTCAATACATACGGCTCCATAGTGACCATGCGCCTGATGCTGCGCTCTGAAGGAGCGCTTCGCCGCCGCAACAAAATGCTTTTTGTATTCGGCATTATCATGACGGCGACCATTCTACTCCAGCTGGGAGACCCATTCCTTCCCCTGTATTCAATCGGTTGCCTTCTGGGCTCATGCCTACTGCACGTATTCATCGTAGAAGACGAACGGGACGAAATGCACCTCAAGGAATTGCTTGCGCACGACTACCAGGCACAACTGGAGACAGAGCGGGCCGCAAACAATGCAAAAAGCCTCTTTTTCTCAACCGTTTCACATGACATACGCACACCGCTCAACGCCATTGTCGGTTTTTCGGAACTGCTGGAACAAGGAATACCCGACGAAAAGGAACGCACGCGCTGCCTCTCATCCATACGCTCCAGCGCCAAGGTGCTTGCACGACTGGTGGACGATGTGCTCGACCTTTCCAAAATGGAAAGCAGCAAACTGGACATCATCAACGAGCCGACTTACATACCCACCCTCGCACGCGAAGTCATCGCCGCATGCGAGGTCGCCAGAGCACGCAAATCACTGAATCTCAAGGCCGAAATCTGCGAGATGCCATGGGTGAACCTTGACCCGCAGCGCATACGACAACTCCTCTTCAACCTTCTGTCCAATGCATACAAATACACTGACCAAGGCACTATCACAGTACGTGTCCAGTGGCAGGACGGGACACTGACACTCTCGGTCGCAGATACTGGCAAGGGCATAGCAAAGGAGAACCTCCATCGCATACTCCAGCCATTCGTGCAGCTTGCGGACAAGAACCACAGGGACGGCACTGGCCTGGGCCTGCCAATCTGCAACAAGCTCGCAGCGCTCATGGGCGGAGAACTGACAGTTTTCTCGGAAGTGGGCGTGGGTTCGACCTTTACGATAACGCTGCACAACGTGCAGACCGTGGAGCCTCCAGCCCAAGCCCAAAGCACCGATGACCAGGAAGCCGCAGGCAATCCCAAAACATTGCCATCCCGCATCCTGATCATAGACGATTCACCAGTCAACAGGGCGGTGCTCAAGGCAATGCTGGCAAAATGCGGCGTGAATGACATCAGCATGGCGACAAATGGGCGGGAGGCACTGGACATTCTGAACAACGATTCCAATTTCGACATGGTGCTTAGCGACCTGTGGATGCCAGAGATGGACGGCTATGCGCTGGTTAAAGCCATCCGTAACGATGAAAAACTCGCGCACCTGCCAGTTTACCTGGTCACGGCTGACGTGGAGGTGCGCAACCAGGCAGAGGCGGACGGGGCAACTGGCATCCTTCTCAAGCCAATCACGCTCAAGAGCCTGCAGGCGCTGTTCAAGTAGCAAGTGGACAGTGGACAGTGTTGTGCCTGTCAGGCGCACATGGCGGTTCCGCGTCCTGGCGCGCGGAAAACCATGCATGACAACAGCCGCATGGAAACAACGCGTCCTGACGCGCGGAGAACCATGCATGACAACAGCCGCATGGAAACATCGCGTCCTGACGCGCGGCCAATGGCCGCGCGGAGAACCGTGCATTGCAACAGCCGCATGGAAACATCGCAGGGCTAGCCCCTCTCCTACGATATTTACGATTGATGGTGTATATTATGTCCCATTCCTTAATAGATACTGGCATTGATTAATCAAAAGGAGGCCTTTCCACTCATGAGCATCAAGTTTTTTTGCACATTTCTTCTTTGCACCTTGTTAATGACCTCGTGCATATCCACAAAGAACAACCCAGCAATGAACACTGCCGAACAAAAACAAGCGGAGCCGCTTAAAGTTGGACTGTACCTGGACGAGGGTTGCAGGGGCAATGGTCCATTCATGTGGGCCAGACTGCTGGCAAACTCGCCGCAGATTGAGCTGCTCTTGTTGAATGGCAAGTCGATACGCGACGGAAGGCTGTCCGAAATTCAGTTGCTTCTGTGCCCGGGCGGTGGCGGTGCCAGGCAGATCAAGGCCATGCAGCCAGAAGGCTTTATGAATGTAAAGAGATTCGTTGAAGAAGGCGGGCTGTTTCTTGGGATATGCGCAGGCAGTTACAATACCATGAACAGGGCTGGCAGATTCGGCTTCCTTTCATACGACTATATCCAGGGCGCGGGAAAACTGGCCGACCTGGAAGTTGATTTCAATGAAGATGGCGCAAAAATGCTCGGCATCAAGCCAGGAAAACGTGTTGTGCGCTACAATGGTGGCAATATAATGAAAGCCACAGACCCTATAGACAAGGGACAGAGCCAGGTGCTGTCAGTGTTCAATAGCTCCGTCAGCGGCTATGGCAGGGAGAGTCTCAACTTCTTGGGCACACCTTCAGTAGTTTACGGAACATACGGCAAGGGCAAGGTGCTTGCCAGCAGCTTCCATCCTGAATCCTACGAATCCACGCATGACATTGCGCTGGGCTACATCTATGCCCTTTCAGGCGTGCGTCCTGTTCCAGAGTATCCCAAGAAGAATCTCAGGCCAGTCCGTGTCGGCTTCCTGAGCCTTGCATGTGTCGGCCCCAATGCAACATACAAGATGCTTGAAATGGACAAGGAGCCCTCGCTGGATGTGGATGTATTCTCACTTCATGAAATCAACACAGGGAATCTCCGCCACTATGATGTGATAGTCATGCCTGACGGCGACGAAAGCTCCTACAAAAGCATGATGGAAAAGGAGTTCTACAAGAAGCAGATTGTGGATTTCCTTGAGCGTGGCGGGCGCATACTGGCATCGGGCAATGGCTACGCCTACCTGCCCAGGCATAAAAACATCAAGATTCTGCCAGTCGATGAAAGTTTCGTCAAATATGCAAAATAACAAGAGGGGAATCTGCGATTTCGATTTTGCATTGAGATGAAAGTATTCGCCCTCAATCCACTGACAAGGAAAAGGCTGCGGCGCTTTGTACACCACAGGCGGGCCTTCGTGTCCTTTATTCTTTTGCTTGTCATCTATGCACTTGCCCTGATTGCGGAACTTCTCTGCAATGGCAAGCCGCTGCTTGTGCTTGGCAACGGGCGCATGTATTTCCCCTTCCTTGCCTACTATTCTGAAGACAGTTTTCTCGGCAATGGAATCTCCACCGCCCCCGACTACGGCAAATTGAAGAGGAAGGCGAAGTCAGCAGGAAAGAAGTTCACAATAATCTGGGCGCCCTGCCGATACAGCCCCAACGACATAATCAGCGAGGAAGAACTTTCATCCAGTCTGCGCATGTATTGCCGCGTGGAGCCCGTTTTGCATACCGCGGTCTTCACCATTGACAAGGACATGAAAATTATCAAGGCGCAGAACGCCACGGCGCTTCTGCCAGAAGGAAGCAAGCCTGGCAACTTTTCAGAACTATGGGTGCTTCCACAGGAAACCGCAAATGCATTGGCGCTGCGCTTTGCCAACAAGCCAGCGCCTTCACTGAAGACACATGCAAAAGGGGCAAATGCCACGATAGCCGAGGCGGAATTGTCCCTGCCTGAATACAAGCCGCGGGCCTCCGCGCCCAAAAGCACGCGCATAACGGTGCGCTCGTCAGCAGGAAGCATTGCCCCTGGAAAGTGGCTCATAAAGAAAGGGAAAGCGCCAGAAGCACTTCAAATACCAGACACCGACCTTCAAAACATCATCTGGCAACTCTCAAAAGAGGCCATGCAAGGCAATGGCATCGCCAGCAGGCAAATCAAGACACCAGATGGCGAGGCAGTCCTGTCATTGGAGAGAGAGGTCGTGCGTTTTCCATTCAGGCCAGTCAAGGGACATTGGCTTGGCATAGACGATGCAGGAAGGGATGTGTTCTCAAGACTGGTATATGCAATACGCACCTCAATCACGTTTGGTCTGGCGCTGGTGCTGTCCTCAATGGTGGTGGGCACTCTCGTGGGGCTTGGACAAGGCTATTTCGGCGGATGGACTGATTTGACATGCCAAAGGCTCATTGAAATATGGAGTGCCCTGCCCTTCCTCTATGTAATCATACTGCTGGGCTCCATCTACGGCCCTGGCTTCATGCTGCTGCTTTTCTGCAATGCCATATTCAACTGGATTGGCATTTCATACTATATGCGGGCGGAAATGCTGCGCCTAAAACGGCAGCCATTCGTCGATGCGGCACGCTGCCTGGGACTGCCGACACACCGTATCATACTAAGACACATCCTGCCAAATGGCCTGGTGCCAATCATAACATTCTTCCCATTCTCATTGGTCGGCGCAATCAGTTCACTGGCTGCGCTGGACTACCTGGGTTTCGGCCTGCCACTGCAATCACCCAGCATAGGCCAGCTCCTTCAACAGGCGCAGATACAACGCTGGGCATGGTGGCTTATCCTCTATCCATCACTGACCTTGTTCAGCCTGATGCTGCTGGGCGTCTTCATCGGAGAAGGCATC
>JAFYGL010000127.1 GCA_017543165.1 Victivallales bacterium
ATTCTCGAATTTGAAGCCAAAATACTTTGTGAGCATTGGCTTTGCATCCTCGAAGTTGAAATCGGCCTTGGCTTTTTGGGCTGCGATTACTTTCTTGCCGAATTCGCCAGCGGAGACTTTCTGGAAGCCCAGGCGTTCCACATTGAGGTGGTTGCCAGAGCCAGCGAAGCCCATGGTCATGCCGCCAGTCTCGTGGTCGCCAGTGACAACGATGAGCGTTTCCTTGGGATGTCTTTCAGCAAAAGCCAATGCCACGCGCACTGCGGCGTCCAGGCCAGTTACCTCCTCCATGTTTGTGGCGGCGTCGTTGCCATGGCCAACCAGGTCGATCATGCCGCCCTCCACCATCATGAAGAAGCCCTTTGGATTGTCCAGCATTTCAATTGCCTTGGCCACATATTCGGACAATGCGGGCTGCTTTTCCTCTGGCTCCCTGTCGATCATGTATTTCAGCGTACCCGCCGCGCCAGGGGCCAGCACCTTGCCGTCCCCAGGTTTCAGCGCCTGCAATTCCTCACGGGTGCGGGCGATTTTGTAGCCAGCGGCGGTAGCCAGGTCATAGATGTCGCCCTTGTATTCCTTGCTTTTCTTGTCATTGTTCTTGTTGACGCCGCCCCCGCCGAAGAAGTCGAAATCAGAGGCAATCAGATCCAGCCCCAGTTCATAGTACATGTTGCGGTTGAGGCGCTTGCCATAGAAACCAGCGGGCGTGGCGTGGTTGATATAGATAGAGGTGACAATACCCACCTTGCGGCCTGCCTTCTTGGCAACGAATGCCACTGATTCCACCTGGTTGCCCTGTGCGTCGATGCCAATGCGTCCATTGTTGGTCTTGACTCCGCAGGCCATTGCCGTGGCGGCGGCGGCGGAATCCGTGACATAGCTGTTGGCAGAATAGGTCTTGGTCATTGCCTGGCATGGGAAATGGTTGAAGCATATTTCAGTGCCGCGCACCTTGTTGGCATATTCCTCCGCCAGCACACGCTGGGGCACGGACATGCCATCGCCAATGAACAAGAACACATACTTGGGGCTCTCTGCGCCAAACAACACGGCGCAGCAAATCAACAACATCAAAAAACACTTTTTCATTTTCTAGACCTTCTCCTAATTTTATTGCCGATAGCAAACTTCATTGCCATTATTTACGAACGCGAAATATATATCAACAAAGTTCTTTTGCTAATCATATATCAAAGTTCAAAATGGGTTACAGTATAGATATTGGCATAGTATTGGCGGGGCATAACTATCCGCGCGGCCAATTGGCCGCGCGTCAGGACGTGATTTTTCCATACGACTGGTGCAGATGGCAGTCAAAGCGGCGAAGTTCCGCGCAATAAAAAAAGAAAATTATTCAAGTTGCAAATTGCGTAACGTCCTGCACTGGATATATTACCGCATTTACGAAGAAAACCTATGAAATACCACATCCACACATACGGCTGCCAGATGAACGAGCGTGAGAGCGAGGCACTGGCGGCATTGCTGAATGCGCAAGGGCACACTCCCGCAGAGACAGAGGAGGAGGCGGACGTCATCATCCTCAACACATGCAGCGTGCGCGAGCAAGCGGAGCGCAAGGCAATCGGCAAGGCAGGCATATTGAAGAAGCAGTTCAGCGAAGGGCACCGCCCCATTATCGGCATCATGGGATGCATGGCGCAGAACCGCGGCGAGGAACTGTTCAAGCTGATTCCGCATCTGGACTTTGTGGCAGGCACTGAGCAATTGCATCTGATACCAGAAATGATAGCCGACGCGGCGGCTGGCAGAAGGCACATTGCCGCACTGCAGCAGAACACCAAGACCTACCACGAATGCCCGGGCCATCTAGGGCAGCAGGTCTGCGCAATGACCTCTGTCATGCGCGGCTGCAACCAGTTCTGCACATATTGCATCGTGCCCTTTACACGGGGACGGGAGCGCAGCCGCAGCATACCCGCCATTGTGGAAGAAATAAAGGAACTTGTGGAACTGCATGGGACAAAGGAGGTGCTGCTGCTGGGGCAGAACATCACCGCATACGGCCTGGTGGAGGCGAAGGAGAATGGCACATACACGCCGGAGATAAGTCCCTTTGCGGATTTGCTTGAGGCGGTAAATGACATTGCAGGACTGGAGCGCATACGCTTCACATCGCCCCATGTGCGCTTCATGAACAGACGTTTCATAGAGGCCATCACCAGCCTGCCCAAGGTATGCAAGTCCTTCCACATTCCGCTGCAATCCGGGTCTGACAAGATGCTGAAGGCAATGCACCGCAACTACACTGCCGCCGAATACATGGACTGCATACACTCCATACGC
>JAFYGL010000128.1 GCA_017543165.1 Victivallales bacterium
GGCTGTCCTGAATTCGACTGCGAGGGCAGGGGGCTGCTGCTGGAATATCCTGGCTTCACTTTGATGAACTGCTATTTTCCCAATAGCCAGGAGGGCGGGGCGCGGCTTCAGTACAAGTTGGATTTCTGCGACGCGGTGCTGGATATTTGCAACAATCTGGTGGCTAAGGGCAAGAACGTGATAGTGTGCGGTGATTACAACATCGCACACGAGAGAATTGACCTGGCCAGGCCTGACGACAACGAGAACAACGCTGGCTTTCTGCCAGAGGAACGTGCCTGGATGAGCAAATATCTGGAGGCAGGGTACATAGACGCGTTCAGGCACTTTGACAAGTCCGCGGGAAAGTACACCTGGTGGTCATACAGGGCAGGTGCAAGGCCAAGGAACATCGGCTGGAGGATTGACTACCACTGCTTCAACAAGGCGTTCCTGCCATGCGTGAAGGAGGCTGCGATACACAGTGATGTAATGGGTTCGGACCATTGTCCAATTTCAATAATAGTGGAGTAACAACAAGGAGTTTGAGGAAATGAGACGTTTTTCAGTCAAGGTACTGGCGCTTTTTGTCATGCTGGGTGCATTGCTTGCATTTGCGCAGGAGAACAAGGCCGTGGAAAAGGGGAAGCACATAAACATCCTGATGATAGGCAACAGTTTTTCGGAGAGCGTGCTGGCCTATTTCCCGAAGATGGTTGAGATGGACGGCACGATAAACATGAGGCTGCGCCAGGCATACATCGGCGGCTGCACCATTGAGCGCCACCTGAAGGAATATGACAAGGCAAAGGCCAACCCGAAGTACCGCCCATATTCCACCAACCTGGAATTGCCAGGTGCGCCAAAGACAAAACAGGGCAAGTGGAAGGCCAACTTGCCTGAAATGCTGGCGGACGGGACCTGGGACATCGTCACCATACAGCAGGGTTCCACACAAAGCTGGCTTCCTGAAACATTCAAAGCCGATGCAGACAGGCTTGTTGCCATTGTCAGGGAATACCAGCCCAAGGCGGAGATAGTAGTGCATGAGACCTGGGCATATCGTTGCGATTCACCGCGCTTTGAGACATGGAAGATTGACCAGGCGGAAATGCACAAGCGTGTGAGCGCTGCATACAAGGGCTTTGCAGCGCGCTATGGTTTCCGCGTGATACCAGTTGGCGACGCGGTGGACGTATTCCGCAAGCAGGTTGCCAAGCCGTTCAAGGCATTGACCGCCGAGGAGAAGGCGGCATTTGTCTATCCCAAGCTGCCCGATGATAGCGGCGATGTGGTTGGAAAGAGTGTCTGGGGTACCAAGAAGGGAAGCACGGAGCGTGAATTGAGGGCTGATTGCCACCATTTGAACAAGCAGGGCCAGTATCTTCAGGCCTGCGTATGGTATATGTTCCTGTTTGGCAAAACAGGGGCGGACGTCAAGTTGTTCCCCAAGGACATCAACGTCGAGACTTGCCGCACTTTGGTCAAATGTGCGGAAACTGCAATACAAAACAACAAATAAGGAGATTTGAAAATGGCACTGGTTCTTAACAATCAGAAGACATTGAAGACACTGCTTCATGTGAATTACTACGAGGGCCAGGGGCGTCTGCCTGGCTTGTTCAAACTGGCGGCTCTGAACGGCTGCGACGGCGTGGAACTGCGTGGTTACAACAGGTACGAGGAAAGCGAAGAGAAGTACCTCTCCATCATTGAGGAGTTGAAGCAGCAGTATCCACAGTTCGAACTCACCTTCGGCTATCCTGTCGACTACATGAAGGACGATGACGCGGCGAGAATCGCGGCGGAAGAGGAGAAGTTCTTCAAGAGACTGCAATGGGCGAAGGAGAAGTGCGGTTCCAAATTGTTCAATTTCTTCACTGGCGGCCTCTATGGCAAGAATGCGCAGTACCGCGAATACTACAGGAATGGCAGTGCCGCCGCAAGAGAGGAGCATTTTGAAAGGGCGGCTGCTGGCCTGCACCGCATCAATGCTGAATTGACGCGCCTGGGCATGCGCATAGCCCTGGAAACCCACAACTGCTATCTCCATGACCTGCCATATCCATGCTCAAAACTGCTGAAGATGGCCGATGCGGACAGGGTTGGCGTGAACTACGACCACGGCAACATGTTCATCAATCCCAATGGGCCACAGACCATAAACGAGGTCTTTGACATTCTCAAGGGCAAGATTTTCTACGCGCACTTGAAGAACATGATCCGCACATACGACTACAAGTATGCGGGATGCCTGCTGGAGCGGGGCAACATCAACACAATGAGAGTGGTAAACCTGCTGCGCAATGAACTGCCTGACGGCATCATGGCAATAGAATTCCCAAGCTCGGGCGACAGCATCATTGCCGCAAAGCGTGACATGGAGTACATACACTTTATCCAGGATTGGCTCTGCAACAACCAGTATTAAGGTGTAGTTGAAATGTGGGCGCCGTGTGGCGCCCACTCAGGATGTCTTGGCGGGAAGAGGCGTCTTTGAAATTTGGAAATTATGTTCTGTTATCCGCCAAGGCAACTTCTATAGTTTGACCAGAAAGATTCCTGCTATGACTGAGGCAAAGGCAAGGCATTGCTTCCAGGACAGCCTTTCCCTGTAGCGGATGGCTGTGTAGCTTGTGAAGAGAAGAATTGTCAGACTGCAGCCTGCAGGAAAGACAATGCCAGCCTGCCGCACCCGTCCAAGCAACAGCAGCGCTGGAAGCAAAACGCAATATGATGCGGCTGCGCTTATTCCCCAGAGCATCCCATATAAGCTGCTTCGTCTTAAGTTTTTGATAGAGCATTCTTTGTCAAGTAAAGTCCAGGCAAGGAAGAAAAAAGTGCTGGAAACCTGCAGCACAAGCGCACCCTGTAATGGCGAGAGAGTTTTTTCCGCAGGCAACTGGCTTGGAATTGACATTAGAATCTGTGCAATGCCTATGATTAGAAGCGCGGCGAATGCAACAAATATTTGATTCATTGGCAGGCTGGCCTTGTTTTCCGTCTGGACTGTATTCTTTTTATTTGCGGACAGGTATGTGATGGCTCCAGTAATGAGGACAATGCCAGCGAACGCCCTCCATGTAAAGCTCTGAGACCAGAATGCCACGCTCCAGAAATATGGCAGTAGAAAAGCCAGCAGGGGGATGGAGTATGCCAGGGCGCGTCCTTGCCGTTTTAGATTTGACATTGACAGCGCCTGTCCTGCCCCGTTGAAAAAGGCGGCCAGCATGTAGAAGACTATAGCGCAAAGCTTGTCTTTGCCAATGTTCGCGCCGTCACTTGCAAACAGGTTGA
>JAFYGL010000129.1 GCA_017543165.1 Victivallales bacterium
CATGCACTGTCCCTTACAGCCTCTTCACGGGCGGCCAATGCCTGCAGCACAACGCGGCGTCTTGCGCCATCCAGCGAATAAAGCAGGTCGCAACTCTGCCGCAAGGCGCAGAGCACGCCGAGAACCGCGGCACGGCACAAGTCAGGCATGGCGTGCTTGGCACTCAGCCCGAACCATGCGCCCATTGGAGCATAGTCCATATATGGGGCGCCCCGTCCCAGTTCGTATGGCATGAATACAGGCAATTCCCTGCAATCAAGGATATTAGCTGCCTTCTTGAAGAAATTAGGCAAATTCAAGTTGTGCAAGGAGGCAAGCCATTCAAATGAAAAGCCGCCGCCAGGGACAGAGCCCAGGAACAACTCGCGCTTTTCATCGCAATGGGCAAACACGAACAGTCGCCCCGCCAGTTTGCGGCCCGTGCCTGGCCTGCCAGTGGCAAGCAATTGCCCTGCCGTGCCCAGGGTAAGGGACACGCTCTCTTCATCAACGCCGCTTCCCAAGGCCGCGCTAGCCAAATCGCCGCAGCCAATCACCACTGGCATTCCCTGCTTGAGCCCCGTGGCCTGCGCGGCCTTTTCAGTCACATGGCCGCAGACCACATCGGAAGGCACGATTTCAGGCATCTTGCCCTGGTCAAGCCCCAGTTCAGCGAACATCCCACTCCACCAGCGGCGTCCTTGCAATTCCATGAGCAGCGTGCCTGATGCGTCCACTGGATCCGTCACAAAGCGCCCCGTCAAAAAATGGGCAACAATGTCCTTGCTTTGCAGGAATTTGTGGGTACGGTTGTATAATTCAGGCTGTTCACGCTTCAACTTGAGCAACTTGGGCAGCGTGAATACAGGGGTGCTCACATTGCCCGCCTTCTCAAGAAAAGCATTCTTGTATCGTACATTCAGTTCATCGGATTCCGCAATGGCGGAGTTGTCGCACCAAAGACGGGCTGGGGCAAGAGGAGTGCCATTCTCATCCACGGCAAGCAATGCGTGCATGTTGCCAGTCAATGCCACCACATCTATTTCTGGGCAGCCAGGCAACGCAAGCATTTCCTTCAGCAGCGTGACGCAGCAGTCAATCCAGACCTGGGCCTCCTGCAAATCAGGAGAGGCCGCGCGAGGCAGGCGTATGCTGCGCAATGCCAGCATATCCCCTTTGCTGTCAAACACCGCGCATTTTATCCTGCTGGTGCCTATGTCAATGGACAATGCGTTCATATTCTTCTAGTGCTCTGTTTCAATTGAAAACAAATAGAGCTGATGTAGTTTTCGAGATGTTTGTTTGCGAGTTGCGCCGCGCATAGTTTCCTATGCAAGAAGCAACTCACAAGGAAACAGCCGAAAAATGCGCGGCTATGTTAGTTTTCGATTGAAACAGAGCACTAGGGCAGCATGTAGTTTGCACGTATGTCGGGGCGTTCCATGAGCCTTTCATTACGCTCTTTTCCGCCTGGGGCATTGGAACTCATGAACACAGGAGCCTCGGTTCCCATTGCCTGCAACTTCTCTATGGAAATGGCGGAGATGCTGTGCATAAAGAACGAGCCAGCAATGGTGGAAAGCGGTCCCATCTTAACCTCGCCCACATCAAGGGAGGCATCGCCTTCCGGCACATGGTTGTCGATAAAAAGCGCCTTGCCCTCAAGAGCCCACAGATTTGGCAGCCTGGAATGGTTGCCGCGCCGCCCCTTGTATGAGGAGGAAGAAACGACTATCAGGTTGGCGCCACGCTCCAAAGCAGCCTCCGCCACTGCCACAGGCGCAGCATTCTTGCCAGAAGTCGAGGCCACCACAAGCACATCGCCAGCCTTCAACTGGGAGCATTCCACAATCGAGCGCCCCAGTTCCTCGTTGTGCTCGGCTGCGCTGGTCAGGAAGCCAGGCGTGGTTGCAATGCTCATGCCAGGCCCCCACAGTGGGCGCCAGAACGTGGGGCATCCTGCCCGATAGAACACATCCTCCGCCAATATGGCAGAATGTGTGCAGCCGAATATGTAGATAGTATGCCCAGAAGCGTATGCATTTGCCACAAGGGTTGCCGCTGCCTCGACATGCACCCGTTCATCCTCGGCGATACGCGCCAATATGCCTGTGCTTTGCTTCAAATAGTCGTTGATTATCATTGTGTCAGCCTCCCGCAATTGGCTTTTATAATAATAGTCAATTGCATTTTTGCCATTTGGCAAGGTGGAAAAAGGGACAAAAGGGACGGAAGGGACAAAAGGGACGGAAGGGACGGAAGGGACAAAAGGGGCCAATGCCAAGAAAGTTTGTCCCTTCCGTCCCTTTTGTCCCTTTTGTCCCTTTTGTCCCTTTTGTCCCTTTTGTCCCTTTTGTCCCTTTTGTCCCTTCCATCCCTGAAAAAAAACTTCAACTACCCCTTGTTATGGTGTTGTGTGTTTGGTATAATTAGTAACAAAGTGCCAATATTATCTAAACAACAAAATTCCAGGAGAACAAATGAAGCGCAATTTCACATTGATTGAGTTGTTGGTTGTCATCGC